>CAZZLV010000340.1:0-1512 GCA_964655155.1 uncultured Bdellovibrionales bacterium | reverse complement strand
GACGCGAATCAAAACAATAACCTATAGTGATTTACGGCAAAAGCCTTGCCAGTTTGACTGGCACGGCCTTTTGAAGATTACTATAGTATTTGCTTAATTAGAGCTAAAATGAGGCTTAGTTTGTTGTGGTTAAGAAGTCTGCCAAGGTTATGCTCGTCGAGCGGCTTGTTGATGAGGGCTTAAGTGCAACTCGTGAAGCTGCATCAAAAGAGATCCTAGCTGGATTAGTGCGCGTCAACGGAGAGATCGTTGATAAGGTCGGTGCAACCGTTGCTGTAGATGCAGAGATACGGGTGACCGCACGTAAGGAGTTTGTGAGCAGGGCGGCTTACAAGCTCGATGCAGCGCTAAGGGCATTCGATGTCCCTGTTAATGGGGCGGTGTGCGCAGATGTGGGGGTATGTACCGGAGGATTTACCGAGATATTGCTTCAATACGGAGCTAAACGGGTTTTTGCGATCGACGTTGGATACGGTGATCTAAACTGGAAGGTGCGGTCGGATCCGCGTGTAACGGTTATGGAGCGCACCAATGCCAGGTATTTAGAGTCGCTAGACGAGGTTGTTTCAGTTGTCGTAATCGATGTGTCCTTCATCTCGCTTGATAAGATACTGCCAGCTGTTGTGAGGTGGTTTGGCTCACAGGGGGGACACGTTGTTGCCCTGATAAAGCCGCAATTTGAGGCTGCGCGCGAAGAGATCGGAGCTGGTGGTATAGTGCGTGATCCGGCGGTACATGCCGCTGTGTCTGCGCGAATTGAAGCGCTGCTACCAGCTATTGGTCTTAAGAAGTGTGGTCTTGAGCCATCACCCATTCTAGGTGCCGAAGGAAATAAGGAGTTCCTTCTCTGGGCCCAGAGTTTGTAAACCTCAATCGGGCAGTTAAGCAGGATGAAAATGGTGCAGATGGCTAAAAGCACGAAGTATTTTGAACTTTTTGGAAGCGCAACCCTATAGTGATCTGCAAAAGTCCGTGCCAGTAAAACTGGCAAGGCTTTTGCCGTAAATCACTATAGGTTGTTGTTTTGATTCGCGTCCGCGAATCGATAGCGTTTTCCAAAAGCTGCTATATCGCTATGGACTTTTGAAAAACGCTATAACACCGTCAGGGTGAGCACAGAAAATTCAAAAGACAAAGTGATTTTACTCAGATGCGCCATTTTCAGACCCGCAACTGCCGAATTTAGGGTAAAAGGCTCTTCGTGGAATCGAGTGGGTGCCCATGACAGCCTCTGGACACACCCATTTTTCAGCGATAAATCACCAGTTACTACGTTTAAGTGCATGAGCATGTTCACCTCCGGAAACACCAATTTTGCCCACTCGATTCCACGAGGAGTCGGTTTCAACAAAGCCAAGCTAACCCGGATTTTTCACGAAGCTCGCTGCGCTTCGGAATTTGCAAGTGCTTCCTTGCACTTGCTCGCCCGAATCTTGCACTTTAGTGCAATATTCGGGCTAACCAGATTCTTAAGAAATTCAGCTCACTTTAGTTCAGCCTGACCGTATTGCT
>CAZZLV010000339.1:0-1634 GCA_964655155.1 uncultured Bdellovibrionales bacterium | reverse complement strand
TTTACCTCTTATGCAAGAGAATACAAAACCAAAAATGCTGCTGGAGGTCGTCCGCGAAGTGATTCGCCTGCGCCATTTAAGCTACAAGACAGAGAAACACTATCTGCATTGGATCCGCCGATTTGTGCGCTTTCATGCTAGACGCCATCCGGCACAGATGGGAGAGGAGGAGATAGCCGCCTTTCTCTCTCACCTAGCGATCGCCCGAAAATGATCGCCTTCAACACAGAATCAGGCGCTCAACGCCCTGGCGTTTCTGTTCAAACATGTGCTCGGTCGCGATCTGGGTACGCTCAAAAATATCCAGTGGGCACGCCGCAAGCAGCAGGTACCGGAAGTGATGACTCGCGAGGAGATCGCTGCTGTCTTGGACAACTTAAAGGCCAATCGGCAAAAATGGCTCATCGCATCACAACTGTATGGTTGCGGACTGCGGCTTTTGGAGGCTCTTCGCTTAAGGGTAAAAGATGTAGAGTTCGGTAAATCAGCACCTGGGGTCTGCGGGGATAGCTGCATGGTTCTTGATGTGTAGGGAAGCTCGAGAATAGGGCGCTGCCCCGCTACTAGAGATAAAAGTGGCTTTACGCCCCGCACAGCTATGATACACTTTTTGAATGAGCCCGGGTGCCGATTTAAAACTTGATGAATTAAAAAAATCGGTACATCGACTCAAAGAGGCTTTGGTGGTGCCTAAGTCGGATATTGTTCGCGACTCGGTGATTCAGCGTTTCGAGTTCACAGTAGAGCTCAGTTGGAAGGTACTCCAGAGACATCTAAAATCCTCAGGTGTTGTTGAGTCATTAACGCCTAAAAATGTATTCCGCGAGGCGGCTAAGCTGGGAATCGTGAAAGACCCTGAGGCGTGGATTAAGTTTGTCGATGCGCGCAATCTTTCAAGTCACACGTACAAGGAGTCGCTCGCCGAAGAGGTGTACGCCAGCGCACTGCTCCTACCCCCTTATGCTGAGGAGCTAGTCCAAGCCATCGAGCGGACTGTATGAAGTCGGATAGATTCGGGCTCAGTCAGCCTCACTGGGAGCTACTCACTAGGCTTCTACTACAACCTATTAAAGAGGCCGGGGGCCGCGTCTGGATTTTCGGTTCGCGCGCCCGAGGTAATTATCAGCAGTTTTCTGACTTGGATGTGCTAGTTGGGGGACCTGTTACACCTGCTCTTATCTCGTCTATCGGCGAACAGCTCGAGGAGAGCACCTTGCCAATACGCGTTGATCTAGTGTTAGAGCCAAATCTGGCGGACGCGTATCGATCTGGGGTGTTAAACGAGCGAGTTGAGATTTAGTAGGTCTAAATTGCCAGGAAAAACGATCGCTTTTTTGTAAGTGGTTGAGATGTGCTAGCGGTTCAATTTCGGCGCAATTTCGGTGCAATTTCGGTGCAGCTATCGGTGCAGCTACGGATGATAAGATTAGCCCCGAAATGCAAGGCCCATCGCTTTCGGGTGGGTTTCAACGTTCCATCAATGTTCCACGTAGTAGTGAATATGGGCGGCTAAGTAGCGAAAAGTAGCAATTCACGTTCACGTACCCCGTTCCGTCACACAAGAAGCGGTGTTTAACCAAAATTCGGCAGTTAAGGAGTATGAAAATGGTGCAGATGGCTAAAAGCACGAAGTA
>CAZZLV010000338.1:0-1660 GCA_964655155.1 uncultured Bdellovibrionales bacterium | reverse complement strand
AGGGTTCAAGCCCCGCAAAGAGTTCGAAATACCTCGTGCCTTTGAGTATCTGCACCATTTTCATACTCCTTAACTGCCGTTTTTAGGATGAAGGATAGTTGCATGCAAAAGCGTAGAGTGGTCGTAACCGGAATTGGCATCGTAAGCCCGCTTGGTTTAAATGTGAAGGAATCCTGGCAAGGTGCCAAGGATGGTCGATCTGGGGTCGCTAGAATTACGCGCTTTGATGCATCCGCCTTTGCTACTCAGATTGCGGCCGAGGTAAAGGGTTTTAGCCCAGACGCTTTTATTGATTTCAAGGATCAGAAGAAGCAGGATCTCTTTTCGCAGTACGCCATCGCAGCGACCCACGAAGCGCTTGGCGATTGTAACTTGCTAAATGGCGCAGGTTCGTACGAGTCGGCCAAGATGGGGTGTGTACTCGGAGTCGGCATCGGTGGGCTTATGATCTTAGAGAAGTTTCACCAGGCATACCTTGAGGGCGGGCCTAAAAAGATCTCACCCTTTCTAATTCCTGGAATGATCAGCAACCTTGGCCCAGGTAATGTGGCGATTAAGTATAATTTGAAAGGGGTGAACTATACCGTAACTAGTGCATGTACATCATCAACACATGCAATAGGTGAGGCCTACCGTATGATAGCCGATGGCTTGCAGGATGTGATGGTAACGGGAGGGTCTGAGAGCACTGTGTGCCCGATCGGTATCGGAGGTTTTAATGCCCTAAAGGCGCTCTCAACCCGTAATGACGCTCCAGAAAAGGCATCCCGGCCCTTTGACAAAGATCGCGATGGCTTTGTTTTAGGTGAGGGATGCGCCATCATCGTACTAGAGGCTCTCGAGAACGCGGTCAAGCGTGGTGCGCCGATTTATGCCGAGGTGCTCGGTTATGGAGCTTCGTGTGACGCGTATCACATGACTGCACCGTGTGTTGACGGCGAAGGTGCAGTGCGGTGTATGCGGAATGCAATAGAAGCGGCGCAACTAAAACCTGAGCAGGTCGATTATCTAAATGCTCACGGCACATCAACGCCAGCTAACGACACATCAGAGACGGCAGCGATCAAAGCTGTCTTTGGTGAGCACGCAAAAAATGGCTTACTTGTAAGCTCTACCAAGTCGATGACCGGGCACTTACTTGGAGCTGCTGGTGCTATTGAGGCGGCATTTTCGATTTTGGCGATTAAAGATGGAATTGTACCACCGACGATTAATCTTGATAACCCTGACGAGGGTTGCGACCTTGATTATGTCGCTAACCAAGCCCGTGTCAGAGAGGTGCGCGTGTCGATGTCAAACAGCTTCGGATTTGGTGGTACCAATGCCACTCTCGTCTTCGGTAAGTATCGCGGATGAAAAAGAATAGCGATGACCTCTCACCGCAATTGCGAGCTGAGGACATTCTACTAGGCTCACTTGGATTTGGCCAAGAGGCCAAGATCGTTAGAGTTGAAAAGACCGCAGCAGGCTATAGCGGCACCGGTGTCTGGCCAGATGGCGAGAGATTTCAATTTGAAAACGATGATGAATTAGATCCGCTGCAGATCTGGGCCCTTACGGTATTGTTGGCAGCGAGAGGATAGGGTCTCGCCATGCGTGTTTGCCCGTGTTTGTTTAGCGCCGAAAATAGGCATAGAATTTCGATTCAACCTAAATTCGG
>CAZZLV010000337.1:0-1692 GCA_964655155.1 uncultured Bdellovibrionales bacterium | reverse complement strand
CATGTTCACGTCCGGAAACGCCAATTCTACCCACTCGATTCCACGAAGAGCCATTATTATAAACAACGAAATGATCATCTCTACCGAGTAAGCATGAATAACGACTTAAAAAACCGCCGAGCAGTTACGTATTGATTAATCCTTTTCTTGAGGCGTATCCTCAGCAGCCTATGGAACACCAGTTTTTCTCCTTTAAAAACGACTATTCAGAGGGTGCACATCCAGCTGTGCTTGAAGCGCTCTGTCGTGATTCGCACCTGCAGGAAGTGGGGTATGGCGAGGATCGGCCTTCAATGCGAGCAGCAGAGAGCATCCTTAATGCCTGTCGCATTGCGCGCGGAGAGGTGCACTTTGTTGCAGGTGGCACATTGGCGAACTTGGTTGTGGCAGCGGCGATGTTAAAACCTTACGAGTCGATTATTGCAGCAGAGAGTGGTCATATATGCATTCATGAAGCCGGAGCGATCGAAGCAACTGGTCACAAGGTACACTATCTTACTCACCGAAATGGCAAGATCGCAGCCGAGCAGGTTCGAGGTGTCGTTTCTAAGCATAACGATGAGCATATGGTTCGTCCGCGACTCGTGTATATCTCGCAATCGACTGAGCTTGGCACGATCTATTCACTGGCCGAACTTGAGGCACTTGCATCGGTGTGTCGTGAGTGTAACCTGCTGCTCTATGTTGACGGGGCCCGTCTTTCTGCTGCATTAGTTAGTGAGCAAAACGATCTAAGCTTAGCACAACTGGGGAATCTGGCCGATCTCTTCTACATCGGCGGAACCAAAAACGGAGCCCTTTTTGGTGAGGCGATCGTACTGCGTAACCCAGACCAAGCTCTTGAGTTTCGCCGTCATCTAAAGCAGCGTGGGGCATTGCTGGCGAAGGGCCGCGCTGTTGGTGCACAGTTTGAAGCGCTGATGGCGAATAATCTCCACCTAACATTAGCAACGGATGCGCATTTAATGGCTGCGCGCCTGGCTGCTGGTATAAGGCGGGCTGGTTATCAGTTTGCTTATGAGCCGACTACAAACCAGCTATTTCCCATCTTTCCCCGCGCTGCGGTAGAGCAGCTGCTGACTAAGTTTGGTTTTTATATCTGGGAGTCCCTAGAACGCGATCAAACGATAATTCGTCTAGTAACATCTTGGGCTACACCAGCCGAGGCTGTGGAGACCTTTATTGCAGAGGTTGAGGCGTTATGACTCAATTACTTCTCAGTCTCTTTACAGGAGCTTTATTCGGGGCAGCCTTCACGTTGCTAAAGTTTCCGATCCCGGCACCATCGACCGCTTCAGGCGTAGCGGGGATCGTTGGGGTTTATCTTGGAATGCTGCTTGTATCCTACTGGAGTGCTTGGTGGGGGCAGTAGACCAAGAGCTGTCAACCGAGAGCATAAGGTAGATAGCTGCGGAGGAGAGATTTTGTCTCTGTGGGGGAGCTCAAGTTCTGTGCTGATTGTTACAGCGTAAAAAATTGCAAATGCTCAACGTTTTTTGAAGTGGTTATTCGGATTCGCTGCGTGAAAACGACGCTACTGCGCAGCAGTTTTTAACCTAAATTCGACAGTTAAGGCGGATGAAAATAGTGTAGATGGCCAAAAGCACGAAGGATTTTGAGCTTTTCTGAGGCTTACACCTAAATTCGGCATTTGCGGGTCTGAAAATGGCGCATATGACTAAAATCACTTTG
>CAZZLV010000336.1:0-1737 GCA_964655155.1 uncultured Bdellovibrionales bacterium | reverse complement strand
TGTATTGGGACGATGGTGGATACTGCATTTGGAGTAAGAGGCTTGAGCGTGAAACGTTTGAGCTACCCGTGAGCGACGGGTCTCAGTTACTAAAGCGCTCGATGTCGCTGACCTGACCCCAAGACGCTCGAAAGAGCTCTTCGCTCAAGCGCCGTTGACGTCCTACCTAAATCAGCAAGGGCGTCGCTGAGCGGACGTTTACGCTGGAAGGCAGCGGTTCAGTGCTGAGATACCGAGTCACAAACTTGGCTGGATCTGCCAAGCGCCCTCGGTGCGTCCGTGATCAGTTTCCGCATCATAACGCCGATCTAGGGCTTTAATCTCTGCTACCACTTCACTAACTATCTCTTTGGCACGCTTGGCCGACAGCGTGCCTGAGTGCTGTACAGCACCACGTAATCGCCGGTAAACCTCGGGTGCTGTCTGTGACACGTGACCTACGTGATTCAGCTCGTGCTCAAGGGTACGTTTAAGGAATCCGTCCCAGGCTGCTCTCAATTCGGGCCCAAGCTCCGTATCAGAGTCGAGCTCCGGTAAAAGGATCTCAGCCAGACAGACCAGCTCTACCGAATCAGGATTGATTGAACCATCAGCCAACCTCTGCCACTTCCACTTGACCCTCCAGTCTGTGTACGCGAAGCGTGCTGCACCTAGGCTATCACGAGGCCCCTTTTCAATAAGGGACATCTTGAGTTGCTCCACCGTGGCACCTGAGACTGCATAGAATCTGTAGGTCGGAGTAATCGAGCAAGATTCACTCCATGCTTGGCTCGTACATATAAAACCAAACAACCACGCAGCAGCGAATAATGTCCGGTGCATGATCTCCTACTGAATCATAAAATCAGTGAACAGGATCCCAACTATCGCTGGTTCTTCTAGCCCCAAAGATTCATTGAGGCCATCGAGCAACTCCTCCTTAAGCCGCACCTTACCCTCCACCGTTAGCAGGTCGGAGGCCTTCTTTGCGGAAAGAATTCGAATGATAGTATCACGAAAATGGTGTTCCTTTTTTGCCAGCTGCGTATGAATACCAGATCCTGCCCCCTCTTTGGCGCCGCCGCTGGCGCCACCACCGTGGGCTTCTCCACCTTCCTCGCCATGGACGATTCCAAGCTGCTTATCAAGCAAATGTGCGTCGTACTCAATCATGATTCTGATCTTAAGAAACGACCCCATGTCAGAGAGATTGACGATGAATTGACCGAGATCAGCTGTTTGGGTCTCGCTTACCTCGGGTTCTGGCTCGTGAACCTCCTCCTCGGAGTGCTCTGTTGGAGGCGGCGGCGCCTTAGCCATAAACATCGTCGCTACACCCGCGCCGCCGACGAGAGTGACCAGCCCAGCCACTACCAGGATTACCAACTTCTTATTGCTCTTTTTAGGCTTATCCTCTGTCGGTTGATCGCCCTTCTCTGCCTTGGCAGACATAACAGCCTCCCGAATTACTACTTCCTACAATTTACCTCGGCAGATGCTACTGAAAACTTGAGTATAAACCTAAATTCAGCAGTTGCGGGTCTGAAAATGGCGCATCTGACTAAAATCACTTTGTCTTTTGGTAACTATTCACCGGTTTTAAACGTTGTGGTTCATGCTTCATGTATCAATATCGCCATTTCGTTGTTCATTCTTTCTTGTCATCCCCTGATTGGGGATGCAGTATTTTCGGTGATTAGTTAATATTTCCACATCGCTTTGCTCCGCAAAGCCGCCCCTTAATAGGGGCTAACGCTA
>CAZZLV010000335.1:0-1741 GCA_964655155.1 uncultured Bdellovibrionales bacterium | reverse complement strand
GAGCACCGAAAATTCAAAAGCCGCAGTGATTTTAGCCAGATGCGCCGTTTTCGGGGCCGCAACTGCCGAATTTAGGTTGAAGGGCACTAAAAACAGGATAAGGTGCTGTAAGCCATGGAGAGTACGACCATAGCCGCGCTGGCGACAGCACCGGCCCCAGCAGGTGTGGCGATAGTAAGGGTAAGTGGCCCTCGTTGCAGACTCGTTCTCAAGGAGGTGTTTCGGAGTAATAAAGACCCGATAAAATCCCCCAGAACCCTGATATTCGGAGATATCGTTGATTTTAAAAGTGGAGCCTCGATAGACACGGGGTTGGCGGCTTTTATGCCTGCGCCGCGGAGCTTTACCGGTGAAGATGTTGCAGAGTTTCAGTTTCACGGCAGTCCAGTACTTGTGCAACGAGTTTTGCGGTCGTTGTATGCGCACGGAGTTCTTCCAGCAGAGGCAGGAGAGTTTACCAAGAGGGCTTTTCTAAATGGCAAGCTCGATCTAGCGCAGGCAGAGGCGATAGCTGATGTCGTGCACGCCAAGAGCGAGGAGCAGCTTCGGTTTGCTGGTGAGCAGCTTCGTGGTCGATTTAGTCAGTCTATCGAGCAGATCGGCGAGCCTCTGCGCGACGCCTTGGCAGAGCTTGAGGCAACGATTGATTTTCCCGAAGAAGATATAACTCCTGATGCAGTAGATGCGATTACAGCACGGATTGCTAGGGCACGGGTAAAGATAGCGCGTCTGATCACCACGTACTCCTTCGGCTCGCTTGTAAAGGATGGTGTTCGTGTGCTCCTTTGTGGTTGCCCCAACTCAGGAAAGTCAAGCTTATTAAATCTCCTGCTAGGTAAGCGTCGAGCGATCGTGTCAGATATCTCGGGCACCACCCGTGATCTAATCGAGGATGAGGCTACACTAGCTGGGTATAAATTTATTTTCTGTGATTCAGCAGGAATCCGTGAGACTAGCGATCAGATTGAGCAGATAGGAGTAGAGCTAGCCAAAGAGCGGATACCGTGGGCAGACCTAATTCTTCTCGTCGTGGATTCGTCAGACCCATCAGAATCGTGGCAACAGACCCTGAGGCTCTTTGAAGGGCAGATGGCAAGAGTCTGGATGGTCATAAATAAGATCGACCTCAATCCGCATGCCATCGAGCGTTATGCTCTGCACTCAGATGTATGCCAACAACATTTTTTTATCTCAGCCAAGACCGGAGATGGGATTGGTAGCTTAATTGAGGCATTGGTAGAAGATATAGCCAAGCAGATGCCAGAGAAGAGTGAAGCTGGAGAGATTGTCACCAACGAGCGCCATAGAGATTGTCTTAGGCGTGCAGAACTAGCCCTAGCCGCAAGTATCGATGGTCTGCAAGGGCGTGGCATGCCGCTCTCTATAGTAGTCGCTGATCTCAAAGATTCACTAGCAGCTCTGGATGAAATAGTTGGTAAGACCTACACCGAGGATATTCTGGGGCGGATATTCTCTAAGTTCTGTATTGGAAAGTAGCGACCTATTAGCTGCATACAGAGAGCTGCTACAGGTAACTATTCACCGGTTTTAGACGTTGTGGTTCATGCTTCATGTTTCAACCTAAATTCGGCAGTGAAGGAGAACGACAATGGTGCAGGTGGCTAAAAGCACACAGGATTTTGAACTTTTCTTAAGGCGCAACCCTGACGGTGCCAGGGTTGCGCCTTAAGAAAAGTTCAAAATACTTCGTACTTTTAGCCATCTGCACCATTTTTATACT
>CAZZLV010000334.1:0-1745 GCA_964655155.1 uncultured Bdellovibrionales bacterium | reverse complement strand
AACCCTGGCACCGTCAGGGTAAGCACCGAAAATTCAAAAGCCGCAGTGATTGTAGCCAGATGCGCCGTTTTCGGGCCCGCAACTACCGAATTTAGGATTAAGGCTCTTACCAAACAAACTTCTGGTGAGGCTTTGGCATCTCGATGTAGCGAACACCACCTGCGCTACCCTCAGAAGTATCCACAAGGGTGGCCTTAATAATGGCTCCTTTGGGCAAGTCAACACCCTTTAGGTTAAATCGGTAGCGCGGCTTGCCTTCTTTGGTTAAGCCCTCATACTTGCCTGTTGCCAGCACATTCATGCCATCATCAGATAGGATTTCAAGGGTGTTGATCTTGCCTTTAAGTGCGTCACGGAGATCGATGTAGGCGTTGTTGCTAGCACCTCCAGGCCGGAACTCGGACTCTCCTGTCATTTTAAATATCTGCGCCCACGGCGGTATTAACGACGGTGAAGTTGTTGAAGGTCGTAGCGGCTCGACTGAAGCAAAGGGATTCTGTGACGCAACAACGATAGCTGTATCAGTTTTGGGCAGCTTGGTTGATGCAACTACAGGCGCGGTTATCTGCGGTGGCGGCGGCGGTGGCGCAAAGATCACTGTTGCGGATCGGATAAACGCCAGCACAGCTTGAATTGCAGCATCAGCCATACCTTGGATCTGATTAATTATACCACCCTTAGAGGTGTTCTCCTGCTGCAGCAAATCAAGCTGAGATCTCACGGTCGTGGCATTATTTTGGCCTAACGGGGCGATGAATTGCTCGGGAACTATCACTGGCTGGGCAGCTTCACTCATAACTTGGGGACGTATATTATAAATCTCCATAGCTAGCTCTCTTAAGATAATCCTGCATCATTTTGGTTCACCTTAACTGCTCTTTTTAGGTTAAAATAGCGCCTCTGCCGTTTCTATAGTGATCTGCAAAAGTCCGTGCCAGTAAAACTGGCAAGGCTTTTGCCGTAAATCACTATAGGTTGTTGTTTTGATTCGCATCCGCGAATCGATAGCGTTTCCAAAAGCCGTTATATCGCTACGGACTTTTTGAAAAACGCTATAGGATTAAGAGTGTTCGTAAAAAAATGGTAAAAGTTGCTCAGCCTCTAGCGCTCTTAGCGAAATGACAGAACCTCGCTACCAAAATTACTTTACTCGCCATATTTGCGCTCTAGCGACTGCCAAATATCCACTGGACGCCCCTTTTCCAGGGCCGAGCGACTAAGTGCCTCCAGTATGGCGACAACATCAGCTCCTAATCTACCATCGGAAACCGGGGTTCTGCCGTATTTTATGCAATCAAGAAAGTGAACGCATTCGTTTACCAGAGGTTCTCCAGTGGTTACTTCTGGCTCAATTACCTGCCCCTCTCGTATCGACATGCGAAAGCTGTTAAAGGTGTCAGCATACTGGTCCGGCTTACTAACAGTCACCCCTTTATCGAATACCCGTATCGGCCTCTCTGGCCTCATATCGTCAAAAATTAACATCTTTCGATCACCCACCACTGTAACTTCGCGCTTCTTCTGTGGGTCAAGCCAACTAACAAAGAAAGTGGCAACGCGATTGCCAGGATAAAGCAGACTACCCTGAGAGATGTCCTCGACAGCACGCCCCAGGAGACTGTATGCCGAGCAGGTAACCTGCATCGGAAGAGCTCTGAATATGTGGTTAAAGATTGAGATATCGTGCGATGCGAGATCCCACAGTGCATTAACGTCGGAGCGAATCGGCCCAAGATTTGTTCTTA
>CAZZLV010000333.1:0-1783 GCA_964655155.1 uncultured Bdellovibrionales bacterium | reverse complement strand
CTCGTACGACTCGTTTGAGCCAGCGCCGGATGACTTCTAAAACCCGCTTCCTTGCACACGGAACGGCGGTCGTGTACCTGAATTGCTATTTTTAGCCTCTGAGAGGCCCAGATTACTCACTACTCGGACCGTTGAAACCCGACCCTAGCGCTACTCACCACGCATTTCGACCCTAATCTGGTTAGTCTGGGCGGAATCCTCATCAGCCAGTTACAAGACTTCAACTACTTACAAAAAGGGATCGGTTTTCCTAGCCTTATCCTTGCACGCTAGCGCTGGAATACCCGTGATCTTTGAGATGAACGGATCTGAGAGACTTGAAAACCTAAAGACCGTCAAGGTTCCATATGAAGATCCCAATTGGGCTGATGTAGCCGACATAAACCTGGCAGCTCAGCACATCGTGACTCTGCTGGACTCTGGGGAATATCGTCAAATGCTCCGCCATAATGGGCAAATGGCACGCGTGGGGAACAGTTAGGCGGTTGCTCGCCTCTATGTCGATTTCTTGAGGATTTTGTCGAAAGGGGACACTACAAGCGCATTAGCGGGAGTGTCATACTCCTCGACATCTTAGCTGCGAGCTCAGGCAGCTAGCCGCTTCTTTACTTCCCGCAACTCTCTCTCAATGCGATCGATCCGAGATTCGGTGGCATGCTTGCTGGCCAGACTCTCCTTCAACAGCTTATTGAGTAAGCGTTGGTACGGCACTCCCGATGCTGAAGCCTCTTTTTTCACCGCCTCTAAGCTATCCGCATCGAGGTTGATCGTGATCTTTACAAGCTTTTGCTTTTTCAGTGCGCGTCTAATTTTTGTAGTCTCCGCGACATCTACCTTAAAATTTCTTAATTTTGGCTCTCTCATCGTACAGTCTCCTAAAGTTACGCCACTTGGCACATCCGAAGATGCGCACTTTACCTGCTCGACGAGTGTAACGGACCGTAACAACGACCTCACTCGCAAGCCTGCCTACCCAATAATGTCGACTCTCCGTCTTGGAATGGTTTTCATCTCGAAGGGCAAAGCCATTCGGATCTAAGAATGCCTCGACAGCATCGGCGAAGGTAAAGCCATGCTTTCGAATGTTCTCAGACTCTTAATCGGCGTCCCATTCAAACTCCATGAGTAGATACTGCCATATCTATACGTATAGTACCATATCTTAGTTGCTTCATTAAGTATTTCTTGACTAGCTAACCCTTGGGGATAACAATCAAATCCAGCAGAGCGCTGTCGCGCCTACTGATAGTGGCGTTATCCTAAAGAAAGCAGGAACTATGCGCATTATTTCCTTCCTAGTTACAGGTCTTTTATTTCCCTTGATTGCACTCGCACAGCCAAGGGATATTCCTTCGCGCTTGAAGGTAGGAATAGCTACTCCGCTTTCGGGCCCTCTCGCTGAATATGGCGTGGCCATGCGTAACGGTATAGATCTAGCCCGCCGAGAGTCCCCGGAAATCGATTCTCGTTGCGATTTCACTATCGAGGACTCGAAATATGATTCTTCAACGGCGATTACCATATTTCAGAAACTCGTATCCACCGCTCATTTCCACGTGGTGTACAACTGGGGAGGTTCTACATCATAGGCTCTTGCGCCGTTAGCAGCGAGGAAAGATGTAGCGCTGTATGTCTGGCCGGCAGATCCTCGCGTGAGCGAAGGACGAACTAGAGTCGTTCGATTTGCCAATAGTGGCGCTGATTATCCTAAAAAGAGCAGTTAAGGTGAACCAAAATGGTGCAGGTGGTTAAAAGAACGATGGATTTTGAACTTTTCGGAGGC
>CAZZLV010000332.1:0-1805 GCA_964655155.1 uncultured Bdellovibrionales bacterium | reverse complement strand
CACCCCGCTTTGCTCCGCAAAGCCGCCCCTTAATAGGGGCTAACGCTACAGTCGAAGCACGTGCTGAGTAGTTACACATGATTTAATCCCTACGGCATTGGAGGTCTCTGGTATACAAGTTGGATAGACTCGTCAGCTCCAGGCCCCCACGCCAGCCTAAGAGTGATGCGCTTCATCTGTTCCTGTCTATCGAGCGGCAGTACAAGTTCAAGTTCATCAACGGCAACGCTAGCCGTCATCTGGTCGATCGCCGCTGATTCGGCCTTATCTCCGATGCCAGTAATGTTAAGCTGTTGCAGTAGATCTCTGACTGGGATCTCTGAGTTAGTGGCAAGCATAAATTCGGAATCCTTGAGGATCTCAATCGAGGCCATAACTCGTCTGGCAACTAACATTGCCGCCTGAGCGTTGGTATCGCGCAGGGTGCGTCGCACTGCTGAACCCTGCATGCCGATAAAGATGCTGGCAGATACAGCTAGCAGCGACAGTGCTACTGTAATTTCAATCAACGTAAAACCGGACTGTTTTAATCGTCTAAGAGGGTTATTTACTGGTTCTCTCGAGGTGCAGCCCATTTGAAATCCTTATAGCCAGGGTATTGCTCTGCTAGCCCCGTCCAGGGATTAGCGACGATGGTAATCGCAGAATCTCCGCCGGTGCTGATGTGAATTACTCCAAAGTCAGAGGCGCCGCGGGGCGAAAAGCGAATCGCTGGGGTAGGGGCCTCATCATCCTCGCGCGAAAATTTCCCCTCCGAGGTTACAACATCGAGGATAACGTATCGACCACCCAAAGGGGTTGGATCCGCCAGTGATGGCATGCTAGGAGGTGGGATCATAGTGGCGGTTGATGATGACTCAGGACTGAGTAGTAGAGCTAACTGCTCTTCAAGTGGGTCAAGGTTGATCGCACTAGCGATACCAGCTGATGTTCCCGCAAGGCCTGCATTATCGGGACGCATAACTCCAGCACGGAATGAATTCCCCTTGAGGTCAAATTCAAGTCGGTAGAATTGCTGATCGAGGATCGCTTGGTTGTTGAGCAGAGCGATGGTTTCAGTAAGTTTCCTAAGAGATGCCTGCTCACGCCAAAAATCCATCGCACCCATGCGCACGGATACCAGTCCTAGCGTAAGTCCAACGATCGTTACAACCAGGATTAACTCAATCAGAGTGAAGCCGTTAGCCTGTTGATCTCGTTGCTTAACATTCCCCATTTTTGTCGCGGAATCTCTACCGCGGAATTTTTGCCACGGAGTTTGTGGTCGCTGATTGGCGCCCAGTAACGACATTATGGCCCTGTGACTACAATGTCAGCATCAGCGCCCGAGCCACCATCACGACCATCGCCACCCAGCGAGCGCAGTTCATACCCACGACCATCCATCACTCGGTACTGTACCTCTCTGCCCCAGGCATCTTTGGTGTCATCTGCCTCGGCCTGAGCCAGCGATTGTGGTAGCGCACTGTTGCGCATCTGAAATATGTAGATCGGTTCCTTAAGGCTATTGAGCTTGGCTCTGGTGAGTTCGGCCTTGGCCTTATCGCCAGCCTTAAATACCTTGCCCCCGATAAATGCTCCGATAATACCGACCATCATCAGAACAACTATAATCTCTATGAGCGTTAGTCCACGCTCGGCCGATGAGCAGTGTTGAGTTTGCCAATAACGCCTTCTTGGATCGATAAGGGATAGGATGGTGTGTTTCATATCTGTTTCCTATTCGGGTGCTTCCTGTAGTTTTGATTCCAATCGCTTAAGTTTTCTATTCTAGCGATGAACCAGCTTTATCAAGCCACTAATTA
>CAZZLV010000331.1:0-1947 GCA_964655155.1 uncultured Bdellovibrionales bacterium | reverse complement strand
CTAATTGGTTCGTGGCCCAGCAGCCCGAACCTCTTCTGATGCGCCGTCGGCGTAGGTTTTAAAGTTGTTGTTAAACAACGTAGCTAACCTAGCGGCGGCTGAATCATAGGCTGTTTTGTCTGACCAGGTGTTACGTGGGATCAAGATCTCACTGGGAACTCCGGGACATTCAGTCACAACCTCAAAACCGAAGGTTGGATCCTTATCAGTCGGCGCTTTCGCCAGAGTACGGTTGTGAATTGCGTCGATGATAGCCCGAGTAAGGCTAAGCTTCATTCGTTTACCTGAGCCGTAGGCTCCGCCGCTCCAGCCTGTGTTTACTAGCCAGACGTTAGCGGAGTGCTTGGCCATCTGTTGCGCTAGAAGTTCAGCGTACTTGGCTGGATGCCAGACTAGGAACGGGCCGCCAAAACACGGCGAAAATGTGGCCGTTGGCTCCGTTACTCCCATCTCTGTTCCTGCCACCTTGGCGGTATAGCCACTAATAAAGTGGTACATCGCGTGGGCACGAGAGAGTTTGCTTACCGGGGGAAGAACGCCAAAAGCGTCGCATGTAAGAAAGATGATATCACTGGGGTGACCGGCAACACACGGGATCTTGGCATTTTTTATAAACTCGATCGGATATGCACCACGGGTATTTTCAGTAATTGATGTGTCATGGAAGTCCACGCGTCGGTTCTCTTTATCGAGGACAACGTTCTCTAAGACCGCACCGAACCGCAGAGCTTGGAAGATATCGGGTTCGTTCTCTGGAGTAAGATCGATCGCCTTAGCGTAGCAGCCTCCCTCGATATTAAAGATCCCGGTGTCTGACCAACAGTGCTCGTCGTCTCCGATTAGCCTACGCTTTGGATCCGCAGAGAGGGTCGTCTTGCCGGTTCCAGAGAGTCCAAAAAGAACACTTGAGCGCTCATAATCCTTATCGGCTGTTGCTGAGCAGTGCATTGAAAGTATGCCGCGCTTGGGCATCAGATAGTTCATGACGGTGAAGACCCCTTTCTTCATCTCTCCAGCGTACTCAGTGCCGAGAATAACCAGCTCGGCTCTTTCAAAGTTGAGATCAATACTGGTCTTAGAGGTCATTCCCGGTGTGTGGCGATTGGCTGGAAATTGCCCAGCGTTGAGGATCACGAAATCAGGCTTGCCGAAGTTTTGCAGCTGCTCCTCGGTTGGCCGGATCAACATGGTGTGCATAAACAGTGCATGGTAGGGACGAGAACAGATTACCCGTACCTTTATCTGCGTTGCCGGATCCCAGCCGGCAAAACCATCAAATACATAGAGGGTTTCCCGGGTATTTAGGTAATCAATAGCACGCTCACGGTTGATGTCGTAAATGTTGGGCTCAAGCGCCACGTTAACGTTGCCCCACCAGATGTCCTTCTCTGAGGCGGCATTCTTAACAATACGTTTATCCTTGGGTGATCGGCCGGTCTTAGCACCCGAGTAGGCAACGAGGGCTCCAGAATCGGCGATCCGTGTATCGGGTTCAGTTAGGATAGCCTCTTCATAGAGTCGACATGGAGCGAGGTTGCGATGGACGTTTTTAACGTTGATACCGTGCTCTTCAAGTGAAAAATGTGCCATATCTTCTCCATTATCTGTGATGGGGCGAAATGTTATCACAGGATGAGCAGGGCTTCAAAGGGAGTCTGACTATTACCCACAAGTCTCCATAATCCGAAAAAATAAGTTCAGCGATGTATCAAAAACGGGGTGGAAACATTAACTACTCACCTAAAGTGATCTACAAAAGTCCGTGCCAGTAAAACTGGCAAGGCTTTTGTCGTCAATCACTATAGGTTGTTGTTTTGATTCGCGTCCGCGAATCGATAGCGTTTTTTAAAAGCCGCTATATCGCTACGGACTTTTGAAAAACGCTATAAAAATTTGGGCTCATCGCGGAATCGAGTGGGTGCCGATGGCTGCTGATGGGTCATAACC
>CAZZLV010000330.1:0-1957 GCA_964655155.1 uncultured Bdellovibrionales bacterium | reverse complement strand
CCAGCTTCGGAGTGCTCCAGAGCCTCTCTCCAAACCGAAAATCCTGCGGCGCGCAACGCTTGAGAGGTGATCGGCCCCACAGAAACGACCTTATCAGTGCCCAAAGAGCTACCAAGCGCTGCTGCTGCTGCCCTCACTGCAGACGGACTCATAAATATCACCACCGTCTCTCTCCCTACAAACCTTCGGTACTGCTCAAGTTTTTCAACAGCAACTGGCTCTGTCTTTAGCTGATAGGTGTTTATGCCCTTAGCGTTAAATCCAAGACTAGCGAGAGTGGGGGCAAAGATATCTCTCCCGTCAGCCGACTGCAAAGCTGTAACACACGCTACTCTGGACACCCGCTGCGCAAACTCCCGAGCGAACTCCTCAGCAACAAACACCGAAGGTACAAAATCAACCTTTCTGCCGAAACAATCATGCACAGCCTTGGCGGTACCATCGCCCTGTACTGCGATTAAACCACGAGCTGTGGCACTGCTGAGCGCGGCGTCCTCCGCAATTAAATCTCTCCACACCCACACAGCCGTGGGTGAGAGGAACACGAGCCAAAAGTCATTCACCGTTTTAGTTGCAGCTAGTATCCTGGCGCGACACTCCTGAGATAACTGCAGTGAAACACTTCTTAGCAGCGGCAACTCAAAAACTTCGTAGTCTAGCTCCGAAAGCTTTGCGGCTAAGGTGTTGCCGCGCGAAAAAACACCGACTGGCCTGGTAAGCACTACTCGATTCATAATCCTAAAAACGGCAGTTGCGGGCTGGATATTGCCCATCCAACTAAAATCACCCTGTCTTTAACCGTCCGAGTATAGGCTAGCCGGTCTGTGCTGTCGATGGCAGCTACGGCGCAAATTACGAGTTCGTAAATACTCAGCACGTGCATCGACTGTAGCGTTAGCCCCTATTAAGGGGCGACTTTGCGGAGCAAAGCGGCGTGGACACCTTAAATACTCACCCAAAATACTGCATCCCAATCAGGGGATGACAAGAAAGAATGAACAAATGGCGATATTGAAACATGAAGCATGAACCACAACGTTTAAAACCGGTGAGTAGTTACACGAGTTCAAAATGGCACGGGCGGCGCAGGATCAGGCGCAGTTTTTCATGGTGTTTTGCTACACCCTTCCATAAAGTGCTCGGGGATATATCCGGATAAGCCAAACGAAAAGTCTCCATCTCTTGGTGACGTACACATGACTACGGCGAGCATTCAGCGCTCGAGCGATCTGCTTGGCTACCTTTTGCGCTGACGCAACCCAAAATAGCGAGCTTCCTTGAGCCATGGCAGTGGCTACATACCCAGGACATATCTCCGTAACGTAAATTGGGAGTCCCTTACTTCGGAATCTGTTTCGAAGGGAGGTGAGGTAGTTAGAGATGAAAGCTTTAGCTGCTCCGTATGCAGGAGCATCGCCATGTCCTCTAATCGCCATTATTGACGTTATGGCGGCGAGATGTCCGTGACCTTGCTGCTCGAAATATGCGACGATGACATTAAGAACCCGAGCAACGCCGGTCACGTTAACCGATATCGTATCCGCTTCAGGCTCCCACTCTAACCTTGGATTGTCGGAGCCAGTACCTGCTGCAACCACAATCAGGTCAACTTCCTGCATTTCATGAATTAGCTTTTGCAACGCAATCGCTGCATCTTCACAGGCACTCAGATTCAGTTCACAGATATAACTACGGTTTTTTAGCTTAGCTGCGAGCTGTTGGAGTAGCTCTGTACGTCGCGACGCCAGACCCAACGAATAGCCTTTCGCATCAAGCTCAACAGCCAGTGCCTCTCCAATTCCGGATGAAGCACCAATAATGATTGCGGAGCGACCCATCAGTAAACCTCCAAATTATCCTAAATGCGGCAATTAAGGAGAACGAAAATGGTGCAGGTGGCTGAAAGCACACAGGATTTTGAACTTTTCGGAGGCGCAACCCTGGCACCGTCAGGGTG
>CAZZLV010000329.1:0-2065 GCA_964655155.1 uncultured Bdellovibrionales bacterium | reverse complement strand
ACGAAAATGGAGCAGGTGGCTAAAAGCACCAAGGATTTTGAACTTTTCGTAAGGCTTTAACCCTGGCACCGTCAGGGTGAGCAGCTAAAATTCAAAAGCCGCAGTGATTTGAGCCAGATGCGCCGTTTTCGGATCCGCACTTGCTCTTTTTAGGATTATGGCTTCGCCGATAGTGATTTGCAAAAGTCCGTACCAGTAAAACCGGCACAGCTTTTGGCGCCAATCAATATCGATTGACGTTTTGATTCGCGTCGGTGAATCGATAGCGTTTTGCAGAGGCCGTTATATCGCTAGGGGGCTCTTGAAAAACGCTATAGCAAAACTATCGGCGACGTCCACGTGATGTAAGTGAGCCAAATACTCCGCGCGATACTGAACGTCCTATCTGACTACCAATGGCACGGGCAATACTTATCATCAGCGCCTCTAGTGGGCCCTGTCGCGAGCTTCTGCCAGAACGACGCGTGCCGCCGCTGCCAAAGATGCCAGAAAGCACGGACCCTCCAGCCACAGAGTCAGCTGCCTTTTGAGCCTTCATATCGTCTGAGCCGGCCTCTTCCATGCGCTTTCTAAGGATCTCGTAGGCCGATTCGCGGTCAACCATCTCTTCATAAACGCCATAGATCGTAGAGCTCTCAATTATCGCTCTGCGCTCTGCAGGCGTTATCGCTCCTAATCTGCTTTGTGGCGGAACTATTAATGCCCTTTGAGCAATACAAGGGGAGCCGTCTTCATCAAGCAGAGATACGATCGCTTCGCCGATAGCAAGCTCGCCGATAACCTGTTGCAGATTAGTTGTTCCATCTGAGCGAAATGTTTCAGCGGTAGCTTTGATCGCTTTTTGATCTTTGGTCGTGAATGCTCGTAGTGCGTGTTGAACACGATTACCGAGCTGAGTCAGTACCGAATCTGCGATATCAAGAGGGCTCTGCGAAACGAAATAAATTCCAACTCCCTTCGAGCGAATTAGCCGCACTACCTGCTCAATTCTTGCAATCAGAGCCTTAGGGGCTTCACTAAAGAGCAGATGTGCCTCATCAAAGAAAAAGACAAGCTTAGGTTTGTCGAGATCTCCCGACTCCGGGAGTTTTTCAAAGAGTTCAGATAGCAACCACAGCAACAGTGTCGAGTAGACCAGAGGTGAGTTGAGCAGCTTCTCGGCGCTCAGGATATTGATGACGCCACGCCCAGAGGGGTCGGTTTGGATCAGGTCATCGATACTGAACGCTGGCTCACCAAAAAAGGCCTCTCCGCCACTCTCTTTTAGGGCCAACAAAGCGCGTTGAATTGCGCCGATACTGGCTGCAGAGACGTTTCCATACTCAAGAGTAAAATCCTTGGCGTTTTCACCAAGGTGAACGAGCATGGCCTGTAGATCCTTTAGGTCAAGAAGAGGTAAGCCAGCATCATCAGCAGCTTTGAAGGCGACGGTAAGAACTCCAGATTGAGTTTCATTCAAGTCTAGTAGTCGAGCAAGGAGCACAGGGCCTATCTCTGAAATAGTCATGCGCATCGGATGTCCCTGTTGACCGAGTACATCCCAGAGCGTGACTGGATAGGCCTGTGGAGTCCACTCCTCAATTCCGAGAGTTGTAAGGCGCGCAGTCAGCCTTTCCGAGGCGCTGCCGGGTTGGCTCAATCCTGCAAGATCGCCTTTAACGTCGGCCATAAAGACCGGTACTCCGATGCGACTAAATCCCTCAGCGAGGACCCTGAGAGTCACTGTTTTGCCCGTTCCGGTTGCGCCAGCTATCAACCCGTGTCTGTTGGACATGCTTGGAAGCAGTTGTAATAACTCAGATGCTGATTTGGCGAGCAGTAGCGGATGGATCATATTCAGCAAGGCCTAATAAAGCTAAAGATAAGCTGTAAACATATCGTAGTTGTATTCAAAAAACTGCATGCTTCGAAACTGTATAATTGGAATCTGCATGCTTGTAAGCTGCGTGATTCGATACTATGCCAGATCTACCGTGCGAGATCTTAGTAAGGATCGTGGCGCAGGGCAATCCATGTGAGTAGACCGCGAAGTCTATAGCGTTTTTCAAAAGTCCGTAGCGATATA
>CAZZLV010000328.1:0-2071 GCA_964655155.1 uncultured Bdellovibrionales bacterium | reverse complement strand
TGCTTTTAGCCACCTGCACCATTTTCGTTCTCCTTAACTGCCGAATTTAGGTTTATCCAAATAAAGGGCTAACCCAAAATAAAGGGGCCCATAAGGGCCCCTTGTAAAAGTGCTTGAGCACTCCAGCGATCGATTACATGCAAAGATCGAATGGAGCCGCTACTGACACTAGATGCTGCCAATCGTTGTTACCAACATCACGGTACTCAACGCCGTAGTCAACCGAGATAGCGCGGATTAAATCACCCTCGCCGAAGGCATAGTTAAGACCTGCACCGAGTGACCAAGCATTGTACTTGGCACTTCCATCGAGGTCATTAAGCCCTGCACGGTCGTAATCCCAATCAAAGTTCGATGCATAACGGTAACCGCCGCGCACCGCGAACCACTCGTTGAGACGCTGCTCTAGTCCCAAACGAACGTTCATTGATTGCCCTGTTGAGTCACCACCCCATACGGTGCGATTCGTCAAATTGTTATCGCCGTTGTTGTCATAGTGCGTGTAATCTAGACCAAAACCAAGAGTGGTCTCGTCCATGATATACTCTGCACCGGCGCCGATTCCTACTGAGAGCTGGTCAACTGTCTGGTCAGCTCCTACTCCTTGCAACTCATGGTTACCGTGACCGATCGTCAGCGAGGTACCGAACACGAGATCTTTCGAATCCATGTACTGCAGACCTAAGTTGTGCAAAAAGCTCTCACCTGAATCGTAGTGGCCACCATTAAAGTCGACTGAGTCGTTTTGATATGTTAGTCCATATCCAAGAGCGACGTTGTCACTGATAGCCTTACCATAGGCGCCCGATACCTGATATGCTCCGGTATCGGTACTCTCTGGATCGTTCCTCCAGTCCCCATTTCTTCCGTACCATCCGAGACCGAAATTTCCGTAGTCTGGCAATCCTCCCTTAACTGGCCCGAGCGGAACGGCACCGTATACCTGTCCAGAGTTCTGCTTATCCTTCAAGCCTGCACCGCCCTGCGAATTACCGGTAATCTCGTTGTAGCCATACGCTGCCGAAACTTCACCATACTTCATCATGCCGAGACCAGCTGGGTTGTTTACCGTGCTCAAGCTGTTTGCAGCTGTAAGTGCAGTACTTCCACCCATACCGAACATACGAGCGTTCTGCGGTTGAACGATAAAACGCTGTTGGTTCTGTTGAAAGTAAAAATCGTGCGCCTTCTCATCGGCGTAGCTAAACGATGCTGCAGCGACCGATGCGAAGGAAACTGCCACCACCTTACCTATTGTCTTCATGTCGATAAACTCCATAAAAGAGCGCCCAAAGGGCGTATTATTATAACCCGGCGCAGATTCCCGCACACAGGGCTCGGTCCACTTTCGTACCCTCAGGTCGAGCGCTACATAGGATGCGCTTTACGCGCAGGCCGTTGCAACTCAAACAAGAGCAAAATACAAATTAAGAACCTGTTCTGGGGGATCCATACCGTTACAGCCCTTTGGCTCTTTACGGCAATTACCGGAAGAGTCGTAAGCCGTGGATTGGACGAACCCGCCCCTCTAAAGCTCAGCGATGATAGTCCACTATCACTTTGGACGCGCCTAAGACCGCATCAGTTACGACTGATCTTGTTGACACTACCTTTGTTATAGCGGCCATCCTCGTGCCCCGAGGCCTCAGTTTATACAACAGTCGAGTCATTTTGCCACCGGTATAAATTGAGCTGCTGTACGAAATAGAAGTCAAATCATATGCACGAATATAAGACATTGATCTCTATGAGAATTGAGTTGATTTATCCTAAATTCGGCAGCTAAGACGGATGAAGAGGGTGCAGATGGCTATAGTGATTTGTAAAACTCCGTGCCAGTAAAACTGGCGCGGCTTTTCCCATAAACCTAAATTCAGCAGTTGCGGGCCCGAAAACGGCGCATCTGGCGAAAATCAATGCGGCTTTTGAATTCTCGGTGCTCACCCTGACGGTGCCAGGGTTGCGCCTCCGAAAAGTTCAAAATCCTTGGTGCTTTTAGCCACCTGCACCATTTTTGTTCTCCTTAACTGCTGAATTTAGGTTGAGTCAGCGCTTGACCCAGATCTAGCCC
>CAZZLV010000327.1:0-2081 GCA_964655155.1 uncultured Bdellovibrionales bacterium | reverse complement strand
AAGCGCAGCAGAGGAATTTTGATTTTTCACGGCGAGCGCAGCGAACTTCGTGAAAAATACGGGTTAGAGGGGATTAAGTGGCAAAACCGGAGCTTTCAGAATCAACAGAACTTAAAACAGCTTCATGGGCTGAGTTGCTCGCTGCAGCAGCTTTGCTCGCGCAGAGCGAGCCAGCCCTCGACCCGTTTTTACATGAGATGATCGCTTGTCATGGCTCCTTTGAGGACTCGCTGTGTGAGCTAATCCTAAGAAACTTTACAACCGCCGCGCACTCAACTACCTCACTCTCAGATCTTGTTCGTGAAGCAGTGACGAATGATGCTGACTTAATTTCAAATTGTCTAGCTGACCTGCAAGCTACACTAGACCGCGATCCTGCGTGCACAAATGTCGTTGAAGCATTCCTCTTCTACCGGGGATTTAAAGCGCTTCAATCGTACCGAGTCGCTCGCTACTACTGGCTTAATAAACGCACGGCTCTTGCACGCCATTTGCAGTCGCTGATCGTTGAAACCTACTCAATGGATCTTCATCCCGGAGCGCGCATAGAAGGGGGTGTCTTTATCGATCACGGCACCGGTATCGTTATCGGAGAGACCGCACAGGTAGAGCGGAACGTCTCAATGCTGCACAATGTAACGCTAGGTGGTACTGGAAAGGAGACCGGCCTGCGTCATCCGCACATCCAAGAGGGGGTTCTGCTGGGAGCTGGATGCAAGGTTCTTGGGTACATCACCGTTGGCAAAAACTCTAAGGTCGCTGCTGGTAGTATTGTTTTAAACGATGTGCCCGAAAACACTACCGCCGTCGGTATCCCCGCTCGCTTTATCCAGAAAGACACCAGCAGCGTGCCAGCGTATGATATGAAGCAAGAGATAGATGCGCCGGATAGGCATCAAGATTGAACTGCCGATTCTAGCTAGAAGCTAGCGAAGAGTTGACCACTCTAGGGGTATTAGTCAGAGGCCCAATAGGTGGTAGCTGTAACATTTCATAACCAAAAGGCTCCCTTGCATCAAATATCGGCGAATCCCTGCTCGGGTCTTCTGACTGCTTTAACGAATAACTAGCACACAGTGTACTTCTAAAGCTTATGGCTGGAAGCGCTCGACTTGCATCCAACTCCGCTTCGCGATCGTTATACTCTACCCCATGGTGGATATGGCCATGCACCACAAGTTTTATCTTGTCTCGGTATTGTCGCAAAAGCTTTGCGATCGCTGCGCCAAATTCTGTCGGTGGGTATCCAGAGATCGCTCGATCCAGCGCTACAATCGGAAAATGAGTGAAGATAACTACCTTTGCATCATCTGGCAGCGATATCAGCTCACCTTTAAGCCACTCTAGGGTGAGATTCTGATAGTTTAACATTCTCACAGCTTCTACTGTGGACCGGCGATTAGACTGGCGACCACAATTCGCATCGATAGAGAATAGATTCCATCCATCTAGATCTAATCTAGAACTTAGCAGATCACTCTCTTGCATCTGCCCAGTCGGGCGCACTAGGTCAAGCTCTCCTCTAACGGCAGAGGTCACATCGTGATTGCCAGCCACTACTAAGAGGGGAGTGCTGGGGAAGCGCTCGTTAAAGAGGTTTTGAAATATCCGGTAACTTGCAGTTTCCTCCAAATGAACAACATCTCCTAGATGAACTACCAGACTAGGAGTATTAGCGGCCCGCGCCATCTCTGCAAGCACACGACTCGTTCGAGCTATCGGATTGTGATAGGAAACTCCTGGCGTTCTAAGACTCGTGTGCCAAGTCTCATTACTTGTGATGTGAGTATCTGCTATTACAAGTATATCGGCCATCTTACTGCTACTGCTGCGTTCCTGCTTTAGCCTGTATTTTTCACGAAGCTCGCTGCGCTTGCCGTGAAAAATGCTCGGAAAAAGGCCATTGATGGCCTTTTTCCTCAGCGCCTACAGTTTGTCTGGGACCCATAGTGCCCATACAAACTGTAGGCTCCAAGCTGGCCTATAGCGATCTGCAAAAGTCCATGCCAGAGAAACTAGCAAGGCTTTTGCCGTAAATCACTATAGGTTGTTGTTTTAGTTCGCGTCCGCGAATCGATAGC
>CAZZLV010000326.1:0-2082 GCA_964655155.1 uncultured Bdellovibrionales bacterium | reverse complement strand
AATCACTATAGGTTGTTGTTTTGATTCGCGTCCGCGAATCGATAGCGTTTTCCAATAACCGTTATATCGCTAATTACTTCTGAAAAACGCTATAAATCACTCGATCTTTTGAATTTTTGGTGCCCACCTTGAAGGTGCAGGGTTGCTACCCCTAAAAATTCAAAATACTTCGTGCTTGTAGCCACCTGCACGATTGTCATCCCACCATTTTCATCCTCCTTAACTGCCGCAGTTAGGATAGCCGATAGTGATTTTCAGCAAAAGCCAGACTGTACCAATGTGGAATTAACACATTGCGATTTTATTTACAAAGTTATATTAATAACTTTGGGCGGTTATTCAAAGACCGATTTGTGCAAAATGCCCATAGAAAATAGTACCGGCAACATTACTAAAAACCTGCTGCGACCAGTTGTGCGCTTTGCGCTACGTCGCGGAGTCAAGTTTCGCACTATCGTTGAGGAGCTCAAAGCACTTCTGGTTGAGGAGGCGCAGCGCGAGCTGACGCGCTCCAATCAAGATCTTACTGTAAGTAAGCTGAGCGTTATGACCGGCCTCCAACGTAGAGATGTGCAGCGGATTTCAGACCCAAGCGCCGAGGCTTCTCAACACCTAGACCTGTTGACGCGGATTATCGGCATGTGGACTACCAATCAGCGTTTCTCACGTGGTACAAAACCTAAACTCCTTTCGTTTGAGGGCCCAAACAGTGACTTTGCCGAGCTGGTCAAGCTAGTCAGCATGGATCTGAACGCGAGTACCGTGCTCTTTGAGCTTGATAGGTTAGGGCTCGTTAAGCGTTCCGGAGCGGAACTTGAGCTGCTCTGGAATGCCTATCAGATATCTGGCGATAGTGATGACGCCTACACCCTTCTGGAAAGAGATCTCAGTTCTCTAGTGGAGGGCGTAGATGGCAATATCACCCAATCTTTCCCGATACCCAATCTGCATATCTCAACGCACTTTGACAACGTTTCACCATCTGAGGCGCACACTATCCGTGAGTGGCTTCTCAAAAAAGGGGCGGCCCTACACGCAGAGGCTCGCGAATTCATCGGCTCCTTTGACAAGGACATCAATCCAACTCGCTATGCAGACCAAGGTGGCATGAAGGTCACATTGACCTCTTTTAGTCTGTGCAAACAACCGGAGGCTGATGATGCAAACAACTAGCAGAGCCTCGGGCGATAACATCTTATTGGGTCTATTTTCGCTAGTTCTGGTGATAGTACTAGCTCTTATGGGTTGTGGAGGCGGCTCGGCCGGTACGGGCACTGGCCCGGTTGTAGTTGTGCAGGGTGCTGTGATCGACGAGTCCGGCGAACCTGTACAGGACGTTAAAGTACGAGTTGTTGAGACCGGTAGCGAAGACACAACATCGGCAAGCGGCGAATTTGCACTCACAACTGAGCCTGAGGCCGGCGAGGTCACGCTTGAGGTCTCATCACCTACTGGGGTTGCCTATGTGACGATCGATATACCTGAAGAGGGAGGCACTGTTTCAATCACACTAACGGTTAATCCGCGGCTTACGCAGATCAATTCTGACTCTCTAGAGGTAGGTGCAGCAATTGTCGGAAGGTGCGATAACTACTTTGAAAATCGACTTGTGATTCGTCAAGCCAACCGTGTTCCCGGTAATCTACGCTGCGTAGCCAAGGTTACCGTTGCTGCCCATGGCCGTCGACTAGCTCAGGTGCCTTTCACCGTACAGTACCAAGACTGCGAGGGCCTAACCCCGTGGGTAACTGTGGCTGCTGGCAGCACCATGAAGAAACCAAACCGCGGAATCGGACAGGTTGAATTCCCCTTTATCGATGACGACGCTCACTGTGTCTATCGTATCGTCGCTCCAGTTGGAGTAAGCGGACTCCCCGAGCTAGAGCGGCGCATCCATACCCTCACTTATCAGCGGCGTGGGGGGTAGGGAATAAACCTAAATTAAGTAGTTGTGGGTCTGAAAATGGCGCAGTTGCTCAAAAGCACGAAGTATTGTGAGCTTTTCAGAGGCGCCGCCCTAGCACCGTCAGGGTTGCGCCTCCGAAAAGTTCAAAATACTTCGTGCTTTTAGCCATCTGCACC
>CAZZLV010000325.1:0-2093 GCA_964655155.1 uncultured Bdellovibrionales bacterium | reverse complement strand
CTAAAATCACCGCGGCTTTTGAATTTTCGGTGCTCACCCTGACGGTGCCAGGGTTACGCTTCCAAAAAGTTAAAAATACTTCGTGCTTTTAGCTATCTGTGCCATTTTCATTCGCCTTAACTGCAGAATTTAGGTTAAAAATCGTGTTCACGAAAGTATGCCGGAGTGTTTGTTGGGTTTTAGCTGGTGGCAGGTCGCAACAAAAATCGAGAAAGATGTTCCTAGTACGCAACTTTTTATGTACTTTTTTCGATTAAGTTGGCGTTTTATTTAGCATGCTCCAAAAGTTCCTCGCGGAATCGCGGCTTTTGCAGGACGCTATTGATTCGCTGATGCGAATAAAAAAAGGCAACCTACGGTAATAGGTGGCAAGAGCTTTGTCAGTTTTTGTGGCACGGACTTTTGCAGATAACTGATCTAAACTCAGGGAGAGAGGGATGTCACGCAGGAAGAAAGATGGCGTACAAAAGCAAACGACCCGCCCGCGTAAGTCGAGTAGTAGATCAATCCCAGGTTCTAAGGCAACACAGCAACGAGACATGCTGGTTTTGGAGTATTCGGGATATGTCGATGTTGTGGTGTCGAGCTTAATCCGGTCTATGCATTTACCTTTGCAATGGAGGGAGGACTTTGTTTCGGCGGGACTCTTTGGTTTGATCGATGCTGCGGGACGATTTCAACCTGAGCGTGGCCAGCACTTTAAGACATTCGCATTTCTTCGAATTCGGGGTGCAGTTATAGATTACATTCGCACAGCGTGTAATCTGAGTGGATATGCATACAGGCGCCTAAAAGCATTAGAGATAGCTCAGCAAGTTAGGGAAAACGAGCTAGAGGGGCGGGTAGTCGAACGCAGAGAGCGCGGGACGAGCCCAGAACGGGGGATCGCCTACCTAGAAAGAGCGGCCATGATATTCTGTTTGACAGCACAAGCAGAGGAAGAGGGCGTTGATGTGCCTGGACAAGCGACGCAGAATCCAGAAAGAGCCCTAGAAAAAAAACGCCGATGCAGAAAAATTCGTGAGATAGTAGCAACTTTACCGGAAAAGGAACGAATTATTATAGAGCAGCACTACTTTCGAGACCAGAAGCTAGTGGATGTGGCAGAGCAATTTGCTGGTCTATCGAAATCGTGGGTATCGAGGTTACATGATAGAGCAATTGACATGTTACGGGAGAGGATTGTGGCCACGGTGCCTGACATGGTCGCATAGTAGTGCTAAGAGGTCTTCAGTATCCTTAACAGAGAAGTTGTGGGTGCTGATGATGATTAGTGTCCTGACTACAGCTATTCTCGGCTGTGATGAACAGATCCTTCATGATCTCTCAGAGCAAGATGCAAACAAGGTGCTCAGTAAGCTGAGCGCTGGGAGTGTGGGCGCCAGAAAGGTGTTACAGCCGGATGGTAGATGGGCCATCTCAGTAGCGCGGGGTGAGATCGTTACTGCACTAGCCTACCTCGATACAAATAGAGTCTTAGCGCCGCGTAGCTCGGCAGTTCACGCTACCGGCAAGGGTGGATTTGTTCCAAGTCGTGAGGAGCAGTGGTTTCGCTACGAACGCTCTGTAGCTGTCTCGATTGAGGATAGCCTCGGCGCGGTGCAGGGAGTTTTAGAGGCGCGTGTGCACCTTAATTTACCAGAGACTGATCCGCTTTTTGGGACGAGAAAGGAGCTTACGGGCTCTGGCTCGGTTTTACTGGTAGTTGACACACGGTATGGCGCTAAGGATGAGGAGATCTCTTCGCTGGTGAGTGGTGCCGCAGGTATACCAGCATCGAAAGTTACAGTGCTTAGGAGTCAAGCACAGCTTACACAAATAATAACCAAGGACACCATGCAGATTCAGCAGGAGGATGCAGCGAGTCAGGCGCGCATTCCAGATGCACAGGGGGAATTGCGTATTCCTAACCAGATAGGCATAGCGTCGGCAGCAGTGGTTGCGTGCGTTGGGATCGGTTTATTTGTGTTTAGCTCGCGTCGTAAGAAAATTGCTTTTTCTTTGCCAACTGAGAGGGGTATGGAAGGCTAAAGTGAATAAACCTAAATTCGGCAGTTGCGGGTCTGAAAATGGCGCATCTGACTAAAATCACT
>CAZZLV010000324.1:0-2129 GCA_964655155.1 uncultured Bdellovibrionales bacterium | reverse complement strand
CTCCGGCGCGATGGTCAGCCCCTGCGGGGCTGCAGTTTTTTTATTATGGTCTTGGTAAAGTGCTAAAGTGTTCCGAAAAACGCTATATGTCTAGGCATGCAATATGCCAGCTAGCTTTAGCACCCTATCCATAGAGGTCGCTGCATTTTGAGGCGAGTTAGTTGATTGCTGCACAAGATCAAAGAGCTCGCTCTGATAGTTTAGTATCTTTTGTAGCTCGGCATCTGGTGCGCCTCCTAACAGTAATATCTGTCGATCCTTAAGAAGTCGCGACATTGCGTTTGAGACTGTGCGCGCTGCTAAAGTGTACTCGGGTGTGTGTAGCCGTCCAAATAGGCGCGAGATGCTCTGAGTTATATCTATCGCTGGCATGATGCCTAGGTCAGAGATCTCCTTTCTTAGACAGATATGGCCATCAAGTAGGCTCTTTACCTCATCTGCTAGAGGATCGATATCCTCCTCTTGGTTGGTGAGAACGGTGTATAGCGCTGTAATTGAGCCTCTCTGAGATCGACCAGCCCGCTCCACCAGCTTTGGCAGTTGCGTGTAGACTGAGTTGGTATAGCCATGCCGCACTGGGAGGTCTCCGGCGGAGATGCTAGTTTCTCTTACAGCTCGGGCCATGCGCGTTAGCGAGTCAACGATCAGGAGCACATCTTTGCCTTGATCACGAAAGTATTCGGCGATCGTAGTAGCCGTATAAGGCGCAGTTTGCCGTAACAGCGAGGAGTCGTCGCTAGTAGCGACTACGATAACACTTCTCCGCAGCCCTTCGGCTCCCAGGGTCTCATCGAGAAACTCTTGGACTTCACGACCACGCTCTCCGACAAGCGCGACCACGATTACATCTATTGTGGCTTGCCTAGCGATCATAGCTAATAGGGTTGATTTACCGACACCGGCGGAGGCGAATATCCCCATACGTTGCCCCTTACCTAAAGTACAAAAGGCGTCTATAGCCTTTACCCCAGTTGCAATTGCGGAGTCGATTGGGGGTCGACCTGAGGCCGCCGGTGGTTTGGCAAAGATCGAGCGGTGTTGAGAGGCACAACTAGATAACTCGCCATCAAGTGGTGCCCCAAGAGGCGTGATCACCCTTCCAAGAAGGAGATCTCCCACTGCGACCGATAGCTGTTGGCCGCGCGTTCTAACCTGAGCACCTGGAAATATTCCTACCGGTTCTTCGAATAAAGCCAGCGAAAAAAGCTCGTTATTGAATGATACTATCTGTCCGGCAATAGACTGTCCGGAGCGCGTTGTAACTGAGCATAGGTCGCCAACGGATCCCAGGGGTAGACGAGCAGTAATTGATGAGCCTTGAACGGAAACTATCGTTCCGATGATAGTTAGCGCGGCCGGAATGCCTGTTGGTGATATCTCCATTACTGAGCCTGCTGACTCGTTTTTGCGTACAGGACATCTCTCCAAGAGAATTCAACGCCACCGTGTTCGGATCTGACGATAAAATCAGTGTCGGTCAGAGATGAATCTGCCTGCACAGAGATACCATCTGGCAGTCGCTCTGAAAGCTGCTGCATGACGCCCTTATAGCGGGGGTGAAATGATAGGTGTAGAGAGCGAGTGCGCTTGAGGATCTGCAACGATTCCTCAATCCAGGCCAGCAACACCTCAGGACGCGACAACAGAGTGCGATCGATAATAAGCTCGGCAAGATTAGTAGCGAGTGCCTGAGCGTCACTCTTTGCGGCATTAATGGCATCTTCATAGCAGCTTCTAAGTGCCTGCAAAGTCGCTGTGCATTCAGCTTGAGCTGCTGAAAGACCATCGGAGTATCCCCTTGAGAAGCCACGAGCGCGGATCCGCTTGGCATAACGACACGCCTTGGAGCGTGACCTCTTGCGCTCCTCGCAGATTGACTGTCGGCCAAGGGCAAGCGTGTGGCTGAACGTTTGCACAGGGATATCAGGTGAGAGCTGAGTTGGATTGAGCTGAGTGCGAATCATGCAAATATCAAAGACAGATATATCGAAATGAGCGTATATCGTAATAAGCGGCCGAAAAGTTGCTCAGTTTATATGACAATACGCAGAGAGCAGGATGGTTTATAAAGCTGGTAACACTTTAGCACTTTGCCAAGACCATAATAAAAAAACAGCAGCCCCGCAGGG
>CAZZLV010000323.1:0-2133 GCA_964655155.1 uncultured Bdellovibrionales bacterium | reverse complement strand
GCGGCTTTTGGAAAACGCTATCGATTCGCGGACGCGAATCAAAACAACAACCTTTGGTGATTTACGGCAAAAGCCTTGCCAGTTTTACTGGCACGGACTTTTGCAGATCACTATAGGTGTATCAGCAAGCAACGGAATTTAGGTTTAGATTTAAGGAGGACACTATGGATCAGCAGTCATTTACAACAGGGCAACCTATATCTGATCGGGCGATATCTGATCGGGCGGCAAGTGATCAGGCAGGTAGGGTGCCAGTACCAGATGAATTGCATGCGCACACAGCAGGGCAATACCTTGATAAGGCTCTAAATCTCATCGGCGCCAAGATGCGCCAAGCTGCAACACTGGTAAAGGAGCGCGCTCCGCGTGAAGGTGTGACTAAAAGTGCCCTTGAGACCGCATCACAGGCGCTCGATACAACGGGGAAATATATCTCTGGGCAGTATATGATGCACGAAGAGGTTGGTCAGGAGATACGTGGAGTGATCAGACGTCATCCCTTGCGCTCGTTGGGGATCTGTTTTGCCCTAGGGGTGGTATTCGGTAATATTGCGCGTACTCTGCGTAGGTAGGTGAAGATGATCGACTCAATCCGAGAAGAAATTGAATCAACGGTTACGCCGCTACTTCGAGAGATCCTCGATGACGCTCGTAAACTTATGCATCAAGAGGCCCAGCTTGTGCGTGTGGAGGTACGGCAAGAAGGGGTAAAGATGCGCCAGGCGCTCACGTACGTGATAGCTGGTAGCACAGCGCTATTTGTAGCGATCGTTCTATTTGCATTTATGTTTGTGCAGATAGTGGCAACAGAATGGTTTCAGACACCGCTATGGGCAGCTTTTGGAATAGTTGCCTGTATATCGAGTGCTCTCGGTGCCGTCAGCGCCTACATCGGAGCTAAGAAGTTGCAAGACATAAGAGTAAGTTCTGAGCGGTCCTTGAAAGCTTTAAAGGAGGGGTTCGGATGGATGCAGCGCACAATGTAGAGGCCGTAGGTGCTCAGCCAGCATCAGGGGAGGACTTGCAGACTGCCGAATATTTACGGGAGGAGATCGCAGCCACAGGCAAAGTTCTGCAGCAGCATGTTGAGGATTTGCGACAGAACATCAACCACCGCGTCGAGTTGCTCCGTAATCCGTATGGACTGCGCGATAGCGTTCGAGAACGCCCTCTATTAGCCTGCGGTGCCGCGTTTGTAGCTGGGCTGGCGATCGGTACGGTGCGTGGTGAGTCAGTTGTGCCGGTTATAGCTAGGAATCTCTGGAGTGCCTTTGGCAGCTCGTTAGTAGAACAGGTAGCAGCGAAGATCTTTAGATCGTAAGTACATCAAGCTAAACCCAGCCTCATTCATTTTTGAAAAAATGAATGAGAATTGCTGGGCGAGCGTAGTCTTGGCGTAGCCAAGTTGCGCCGTAGAAGACAACAATCTCTTATGTGCTCAAGCGGGTGAAATTTTAACCTAAATTCGGCAGTTAAGGAGGGTGAAAATGGTGCAGATGGCTAAAAGCACGAAGTATTATGAACTTTTCGGAGACGCAGCCCTGGCACCGTCAGGGTGAGCACCGAAAATTCAAAAGACAAAGTGATTTTAGTCAGATGCGCCATTTTCAGACCCGCAAATGCCGAATTTAGGTTTGATGTCATCAGAAACTCTAGTCCGTATTTTTCACGAAGCTCGCTGCGCTCGCCGTGAAAAATGGTCGGAAAAAGGCCATTCATGGCCTTTTTCCTCAGCGCCTACAGTTTGTGTGGGACCCACAGTGCCCACACAAACTGTAGGCTCCAAATTCCTCCGCTGCGCTGCGGAAATTAGCTCTGGATGGCACTGCTTGATGTTAACAAAGAAGCTAAGAATGGCGGCTTTGAAATCAGCAAATCGCTCATAGTACCTATTGCATAAGACGATTGTAACTACTCAGCACGTGCACGTGCTGAGTAGTTACAATAATTATAAGCATGAATAGCAACTTCAAAAGCCGCTAAGCAGTTACCCTTATTTTAGGCTTATCGCGGAATCGAGTGGGTAGAATTGGCGTTTCCGGACGTGAACGTGCACGTGCACGTAAACGTGAACGTACCCGTGCACGTAAACGTGAACGTACCCGATCTAGCAACTTTCTGCCCCGGCGATCG
>CAZZLV010000322.1:0-2145 GCA_964655155.1 uncultured Bdellovibrionales bacterium | reverse complement strand
TGTTTTGATTCGCGTCCGCGAATCGATAGCGTTTTTCAAAAGCCGCTATATCGCTCATGACTTTTGAAAAACGCTATAGACTTTTAGGGTCGCCTTACTCTGGGAATTTATGATTAAGTTAATTCATCGCCACAATAAGATAATTACCTACGTTTTTCTCTTTATCGCTATCTGCTTCATGTTTAGCGGCGTTGGCCTCGATATTCTCCACGGTGGCGGCGACAAAGAGCGCTACGCCATCAAGGTGAACGACAAGGAGGTATCACCCCTTGAATTCGAGCGCGCCAAGGCAAACCTCACCGAGCGATATCGACAAATGTTCGGTGATAACTTTGAGTCCCTCGCCAAATCATTCAATCTAAATATCGCTCAACAAGCAATCGATTCAATCGTGGATTCAAATTTACTAGCTCAAGAGGCAGCAGCATGGGGCATGGCTGGCAGCGATGAAGCGGTCAATCGCTACCTGCTCACTAAAATATTTGCTGGCCGTGAGATATCAGAGGATGCTATCCGAGGGATGCTTCAGAACATCGGCATGAACTATCGGCAGTTCAGCTCCGAGGTAAAGCAAGAGTTGAGTCGTGAGGCGTTTACAAACCTTATCCGTGACGTATCCTTTGTAGGCGAGCGTGATGTTGAGGCCCAGTACGTTCGGCAAGAGACTAAGTTCTCGCTATTGGCCGCAGGAATGCAGATAGCATCTTTTGCCAGCCAAGTTCCTGAACCAAGTGCCGAAGCACTCCAAAAATTGTACAACGAAACTGCGACAAACTATGAACTACCTGCTCGCGTATCCTACGAGTACCTGACCTTTGCAGCATCAGATTTTACCAAGGAGGTGCGTGTTTCGCCCCAAGATATTGAGCTCTACTACACAGAAAATCCGTCGAAGTTTAAAACGCCCGAGCAGGCACGGATTCGCTCTATAACGCTGCTCTATCCAAAAGATAGCGACCCAAAGGCGATGGCCGAAGTCAAGGCTAAGGCCAAGTCGGTGCACGAGGAGGCTATGAGCGGCAAGCCCTTTGTGGAGCTCGTGCAGAGATACTCAGACGATCTGCCAACCAAGTTAGCCGGGGGACTAAGGGGTTGGGTTGAGCGCGGTGGCGCTAGTAAGAATGGGTCAAAAAATTTCGACAAAGCCGTTTTTGCTACTCAAGTAGGGGCTATTGCAGAGCTGATTGAATCAAATACTGGTTACGAAATAGTCTTGGTGGAAGAGAAGAAGGAGGCTGGTCAGAAGCCTTTTGCCGAGGTGAGGGAGGAGATTGAAAGAGTTATCCGCACTCGCGAAGCTCCGGCCTATGCTGCTGCTAAGGCCCAGGAGACAGTCAATGAAGTTCGAAAGTCTTCGAGCTCGCTAGCCACTATTGCCGGCAGTAAGGGCCTTCCCGCGCCCAAAGTGGTTACTTTGGGCGCGCAAGACAGAGACCCAGAGCCGCTCCTTAAGGGGCTTACTCAGAAGGCACTGCAATTACCATCTGCTGAGCGATTAATCGCCACGACGGTTGATATCGGCGATGCGAGTGTTGCTCTGCAGGTCAAAGAGTTTAAGGAGCCTTCAATTCAGCCACTCGCGGATGTGCGTGATGCGGTTCTAGCCGCGTATCGTAAAAATGAAGGCCGCATACTCGCTGAGAAACAGGCCAAGGAGCTATTAGAGTTAGTACAAAAAGATCCAGCATCATTTGAGGCGTCAGCCAAACGTCTTGGTTTGGCCGTGAAGGGCCCCGTTGAGATCTCTCGAGCCACACCTTCAAGCCAAGATATGCCTGATCTCTCGCGGGAGATTTCAAACGAAGTGTTCTCAAGCAGCGCAGCACCACGAGTTCTGGATAGACCGTTTAAGGTAGATGACGGCTACCTGGTTGTCGCGGTCACTAAAATCGCCAAGCCGGATCCCAAGACTACATCAGCACTTGAGCCACTCAAGAAATACCGTGATGAAACAACCCAGAGACAAGCTCAGGAAGCTATAACCTCAACCGTAGCGCTCCTTAAGCTACGATCAGATATTGATATCGACGAGAGTCTGCTGACGCAGTAGCAATACGTTTCGAACTAAAGAGAGCTGCTAGAGTAAAGCAACTATATAGCGTTTTTCAAAAGTCCGTAGCGATATAACGGCTTTTGGAAAACGCT
>CAZZLV010000321.1:0-2179 GCA_964655155.1 uncultured Bdellovibrionales bacterium | reverse complement strand
CTTTTAGCCATCTGCACCATTTTCATACTCCTTAACTGCCGAATTTAGGTTAAAAGAACGATGGAATTTGAACTTTTCTGCGGCTTGAACCCTGGTACCGTCAGGGTGAGCACCGAAAATTCAAAAGCCGAAGTTATTTTCACCAGATGCCCCATTTTAGGGCCCGCAACTACTCCTTTCAAGTTCCTGCTTACTTAGTAAAAGCGGCTTTTTCGTTGTGCATTCGCTAGTCCGTATTTTTCACGAAGCTCGCTACGCTCGCCGTGAAAAATGGTCAGAAAGAGGCCCTCCATGACCTCTTTCTTCATCGCTTCCTTGCACATGCTCCCCCGAATCTTACTCTTTCGTGCAATATTCGGGCTAGTTATTGCGACAGAAATAGGCTGTTGCTCCGGCTGTTGCTCCGGCTACTGCTCCTTAGGGCCGCAAAACGTTTACTCCGTATGTAAATACAAGCTGTCCGCCTAGTGTGCTTACCCAAATTGTTAAAGTAACGTACATCGCTAAGAAAAAATAGTACAGTGCACTAACTATTCGCCTGCCGTACGTTGCTACCCGGCTTAAATAATAAAACGTAGCCAATAAGAGGGTTGTGGCGAGAAGCCCTTTTCCGAGCGAGTGGTGCCACCCCATCGCACTTTCAACGTGTGGCGACAGCTCCATAGCTCTACTACTTGCCTGATAGCCAGATACAAAAGCAGCTATAGCTGCCACGACACACGCCACGACTGCTGTTGTCTTTAGTGTATCGCCTACTGCTCGAACTCGCGGCACAAAGCGCATAGACTCGGCAACACAAAGCAGGATGATGCTCGCGAGTGGTAAGCCGCTAGCTGGTGGATGCAGGTCGATCATGGTAGTGATCTAGGTCTAATACTTACTGCCAGTTACAAAATGAGCATAACGCTACACTTCACGTTTGAGAAGCAGCAGCGTTACATCGTCCTTAAGCAGCCGCTCGTCTAAGAAATCCGCCAGCGCATCAATGATTCGCTCAACGATCTTTCCCGACGAAAGGGTGTCGGGGACGTTAGAAATAACCTGACAGAGTCGCTCAAGACCGAACTGCTCCATCGATCGGTTCTGCGCCTCTGTTAGACCATCTGTATAGAGAATCAACAGATCCCCGGGTTGTAGCCTATCGCGAATCAGCTCGTAGGGCTCGCCAGAAACAAACCCTATCGGAAAGCCCTCCCCATAGAGCTGCTCTACCCGACCGGTAGATTTTCTACGCACGAGCGCTGGGCCGTGCCCAGCTCTGGCCCACAATACCTCTCCAGAATCAGGCTTGTAAAGCACGTGCCCCGTGGTGATGAAGCGTCCGCTTGGCAGTTGTGGCTGGAGATAGAAGCTCATCCGTTCAAGTAATTTATCGGGCTCCAAACCGTGAGCTGCGACCATAGCCAATTTCGCCATGCTGGCAAGAAATGCCGCAGGAAGTCCGTGACCAGATACATCTGCTATATGCATCTCGAGCGTTGAGCGATCTGCACTTAGCTCTACCGAATACCAGTCGCCGCCTACCTCTTCGAGCGGATAATACGATACAGCGATCTGAAAACGTGGATCTCGCGGCAACGTCTGCGGCATAAGACTACGTTGAATCTCACGCGCCTCCTCGAGATCCTTTTTCATCCGTGCATTAAAATCGCGCAAGGCTAGATTCATTTCGGCTAGAGAGCCCTGGGTGTCATCCGCACCTGCCGTCTTGCGCAGACGCAAAACTGTAGCGATGCGACTTGCAAGCACACCAACTGATGATGAGAAGGGAACCAGCTCAACCCTCTCATACTGAGCGAGCTGATCTACCACCTCAAGCGCCTCTGGTGAGAGACACACTATCGGCACCTCCTTTGTGTTCTCCTGCGCGCGGAAGAAGTCGAAGAGATTCACTGTGTCGTTAGCAACCCGTCCATCAATTAGGATGATGTCGGGGAGCTGCTGCATAACAGCGTCAGAAATAGGTTGTCCCGCATCCGGTTTTCGTACTGCGTATCCAAGACGTCCGAGAAAGGCCGGAATCTGATCATCGCTGCTTCCTAAAAAGAATATGGTATCCATGCACTCTCTTTGGCAAAATTCTTACCCTCTGTGTTTATCGACCAAATTACTCCGGGCATGAAGTTTTAACCTAAATTCGGCAGTTAAGGAGAACGAAAATGGTGCAGGTGGCTAAAAG
>CAZZLV010000320.1:0-2189 GCA_964655155.1 uncultured Bdellovibrionales bacterium | reverse complement strand
ATGGGTTATGACCCATCAGCAGCAATCGGCACCCACTCGATTCCGCGATGAGCCATTTTTAAAGATGAATCCTAACTCTTGTAAAGCGACTCTTAACTATTTGAGTTAATGTGTTAACTACGTTTTTTACAGTCCTTTCGGGAAAAGCAGGTAAGGCCTTTGAACGCCTAGCCTATTTGGATTTATCCTAAATTCGGCAGTTAAGGAGTATAAAAATGGCGCACATGACTTAAATCACTTTATCTTTTGAATTTTTGAGTGTTCACTCTAACGGTGCTGTGGTTAGAGACTTAAGAAAAGTTTAAAATACTCGTAATTTTAACCATCTGCACCATTTTAGGGCCCGCAACTGCACTCTTAAGGATGATGGATGGAAACTCTATGTCAGAGAAGCTTACTTTTAATACGTGTGATATGGCGATTGCGACTGGCGGCGTCACGGCGATGACAGATGCTAGCAAGCCGACGGTAGTTGTGGAGTTGGAGTCGAGCCATGCAAAGATTCGCAGTTTGGCCAAGAGTAAGGCGCTTTTTGAACGTTCGCGAAGAGTTATCCCAGGATGCGCTCAGACCTTTAGTAAGGGATATACACAATACGTGCAGGGAGTGGCGCCTATATTTCTAGAGAGAGGAGAGGGCAGCTACGTCTGGGACATAGATGGTAACCGCTACATAGATTTAGTTCAGGGACTCTTGCCGAATATCCTTGGGTACGCAGATGCAGGGGTCAATCGAGCAGTTTTAGAACAGATAGAACAGGGGCACTCGTTCTCCCTGCCACATCCACTAGAAGTCGAACTAGCAGAAACGTTAGTTGACCTGATTCCATGCGCTGAGATGGTTAGATTTGGTAGAAACGGCTCAGACGCAACAGCGGCAGCAGTAAGATGTGCCCGCGCCTATACTGGAAGAGATGTGGTAGCATGCTGTGGTTACCACGGCTGGCAGGATTGGTACATCGGATCGACGACACGACATCGCGGAGTCCCTAAGGCGGTGAGAGATCTAACCAAAACGTTTACCTACAACGACTTAGCGTCACTGGAGGCGATCTTTAAAGATCACCCAGATAATGTTGGGTGTATCATCATGGAGCCGACTAATTTTACGGCGCCGACACCAGGCTTTCTCCAGGGTGTTAGGGAGATTGCTACGCGGCACGGAGCGGTACTCGTATTTGACGAGATCTGTACCGGATTTCACCTGGGTCTAGGCGGAGCACAGAAGCTCTTCGGTGTTACGCCGGATCTTGCTTGTTTCGGTAAAGCAATGGGGAATGGATTTCCTATCTCTGTTGTTGTAGGCCGAGCTGAAATAATGAGGACCTTCGAAGATATCTTTGTCTCGTTCACATTTGCTGGCGAGATTTCAGCTATGGCTGCCTCTCGAGAGGTCATTCGTCGGCTGCAATTAGAGCCTATCACTAGCGAGATGGCTAGGCGTGGACTTCGAATCAAGGAAGCCGTTAGCCTATGCGCGATAGAAAACGGCGTTGAAAGCAACGTGGTCAATTTAGGCATGCCACAGTGGTCGATAACTAAATTTTTCGACCGTGATGGTGCTGAGTCGGTAGCATTAAAGAGCCTTTTTCAGCAAGAGTTCATAAAGCGAGGAATTCTTACCCTTGGAACACACAATCTGAACGCAACCCTGTCAGATAAGGATATCGACCATATAGTTCAGGCTTACCAGCAGGTAATGCCTATCCTGGCCGATGCTGTACGAGCTAATAACGCTGCTAGTCGTCTTGAAGGCAGCATGATTGAGCTACTCTTTAAGGTAAGGTAGGGTAACTCTGAACCTAAATTCGGCAGTTGTGGGTCCGAAAACGGCGCATCTGGCTCAAATTACAGCGGCTTTTGAATTTTCTGTGCTCACCCTGGCCGTGCCAGGCTTGCGCCCCCGAAAGTTCAAAATGCCTCGTGCTTTTGAGCATCTGCACCCATTGTCATCCTCCTTAACTGCTGAATTTAGGCTCAAGATATCTAAATACGGGCTAAGCTATAGCGTTTTACAAAAGTCCTTGAGCGATATAGCCGCTCTTGGAAAACGCTATCGATTCGCGGATGCCAATCAAAACGACAACCTATAGTGATTTGGAGCAAAAGCTTTGCAAGTTTTACTGGCACGGACTTTTGCAAGTTACTATAGCAGTGTAGCCTCTATCGAGCGAATATCAAAAGCCGAGC
>CAZZLV010000319.1:0-2190 GCA_964655155.1 uncultured Bdellovibrionales bacterium | reverse complement strand
GGCCCTAAAATGGCGCATCTGGTTAAAATAACTTCGGCTTTTGAATTTTCGGTACTCTCCCTGACAGTGCCAGGGTTCAAGCCCCCGAAAAGTTCAAAATCAATCGTTCTTTTAACCACCTGCACCATTTGAGTCCACCTTAACTGCTCTTTTTAGGATAATGATTCAACTTCACAAAAAACCCGATTAGGAGTATCATCGACCGGTTGCCCAACACAGATAGGAAGACGCGCATTAACAGGGAGCACCGGAAGATCATGGCAATCATTCCATCAAGAATATCTTCAAAGATACCAATATCTTCAAAGTTACCGTGGAGTAAGATCCGTGAGGCTTTCGATGGAGAATGGGTTGAGCTGACCGATTGCACCTGGGGATCAACCTCGCTTCAGCCAAATGCAGCACGGGTTAGATTTAACAATACTAGTAGAAGCAATCTTATGAAGATGATCGAGCGTGCCGGTCGAAAAGATGATTCGGTTGTACTCTTTGTAGGCCCATCTCTACCTGCGATTCAGATGCACGATGGCCGCTACTCGTTCTCGGCGGAATTCTAACACGACACGATCGATTCCAACTACAGGACTAGCCCCGTATGTTTGATGCCACTTCGCTACTGCGACTATATGCAAGGTGGCGCAATTCGTTTCTAGAGGCGCGCAGTCCAGGGGAACTTCAAACTAGCCAGCTTCTCACTCTGCTTAGCACTGCTGCTAATACCCGTTTCGGCAAGCAGTATGACTTCGCCTCGATAGCATCAGTTGAAGATTACCAAAGGCGCGTGCCGCTTAGAACTTATGAGCAGTTCTGGCAGGATTGGTGGCAGGATGCATTTCCACGACTCGAAAACTGTACCTGGCCAGGTTTGATTGAGAACTTTGCGGTAAGCTCCGGCACATCCTCTGGTACGACCAAGTATATCCCTTGCACTAGCGAGATCCTTGCCTCAAATCGCAAGGCTGCCTTTGACCTCCTGGTGCATCACGTTACAAATCGGCCGCAATCGAGAATTCTCGGTGGCAAGAATTTTTTGCTTGGTGGAAGCACTGAGCTGACCTCGCCAGCGCCGGGAATATTCTGCGGGGACTTAAGCGGTATAGTAGCCAAACAGGTTCCTTGGTGGCTTAAGTCACGATACTTTCCTCCAGCTGAGTTGACTACTCTGAAGAACTGGGAAGAGAAGATTGATACCTTCGCGCGCGCATCGCTCAGTGAAGATATCAGGATGATCTCAGGTGTGCCTGCGTGGATGCTGATCTTCTTTGATGCGCTCAAGGAGATCGCACCAAACGGCGCAGCAGGAATCGCATCGGTCTACTCAAATCTTGAAATGGTTGTCCACGGTGGGGTGAACTTTAATCCTTATATCGACCGTTTTCGCGAGATTCTGGCGGGCTCTCACGCAGAGCTACGTGAGGTTTATCCAGCTAGTGAGGGCTTTATCGCCACCGCCGATAGGGGCTTCGGAGATGGACTGCGGCTACATCTCGATCACGGTATGTTTTATGAGTTTGTACCTCTTGATGAGCTTGCTAGCGAAACTCCAACGCGCCACTGGATCGGCAACGTTGAACTCGACGTAAACTATGCAGTTGCGCTGACTACCTGCGCCGGTCTCTGGTCTTATATTATCGGTGATACGGTACGTTTCGTTGATACTCGTGTGCCTCGCGTACTGGTGACTGGCAGGACTTCATACTACCTTTCAGCGTTTGGTGAGCATCTGATAGCCGAAGAGATCGATGACGGCATTACAACTGCGTCTCGTACACACGATCTTCCAGTTACTGATTATTCTGTTGGTCCAGTATACCCCAAAAACCAGGGAGAGCTTGGTGGACATATCTACGTTATCGAATTCGCAGGCGCTACGCCGAGCACAGAGGCGCTGGAGAAATTCGCTTTGACCCTTGACCAAAAGCTGTGCCAGCGAAACGAGGATTATGATGCGCACCGAGCAAACGGGTTTGGACTACGCTCTCCAACTATAGTGCCGGTTTGTCCCGGGACCTTTAGTGACTGGATGAAGAGTCGTGGAAAATTAGGTGGTCAAAACAAGGTTCCGCGAGTCATAACCAAACCTGAACTGCTAGACGATCTACTTAGCTTTGTGCGTGGTTAGCCCGAATATTGAACCTAAATTCGGCAGTTGCGGGCCCGCAAACGGCGCATCTGGCTAAAATCACTGCG
>CAZZLV010000318.1:0-2194 GCA_964655155.1 uncultured Bdellovibrionales bacterium | reverse complement strand
TCCAGCCAATCTTACTCTCGCGCATATGATTGCGTTCTACTGCGCTATCAAACAGCAATGCCGCAATCCAGTCTCTCTTACAGGTTGCCACATAGTACATCCGCCGCCCCTGTGCCTTGCGGCTCCCAAGCGGGTGATGTTTACTGAGTATCGTCACCGCGTCATCTATGTCATGCGGGCTCGTAATTGGTCGTACCTTGATCTCGTTGAGGTCAATTAACTTTGCGGTGCTCTTCTTCATCGACTATGCGCTCCTTCGCAAAATCGATGCTATCCTCCAGATACACTTTCGGCTGGTACCTTTTTTATCTATATGTTTCTGGAGCTTGGGGGAATGGGGGAGATGCCCTACAGGTGACTCAGATTCTACTGGACCGCTTCAAGCAGGAGACAGGCCCCCTGGGGTGGTCTCGTACATGGTAGATTTTTTTACGCTCTGCCTTCAGGAGCCCCCAGATAATAATCCTAAATTCGGCAGTTGCGGGCCCGAAAACGGCGCATCTGGCTAAAATCACTGCGGCTTTTGAATTTTCGGTGCTCACCCTGACGGTGCCAGGGTTCAAGCCTTAAGAAAAGTTCAAAATCCTTTGTACTTTTAGCCACCTGCACCATTTTCGTTCTCCTTAACTGCTGAATTTAGGATAATCAATTAAGTCAGCTATCTTACTGAATTAGCGCCTCATGCTGGGCTACGCTTGCGGTGGCGATCGTACCGCCCGGGGATTTCTACCATGTACGAGCGCGCCGCGCCCGCACCGCTGGGGCCAACGACCTAACCCCAAACTTACCCACACTCACAAAAATCACGCCCAAGGCGCGAAATATGATTGCAAACTCACGCCTTTGGCGTTATAATTTGCATATCGTGAATAATTACAATAGAATCATTAGGTTAAATGAGTTTAAGTCGGGCTCTGCTTTTCTCCTTGGTCCACGTCAGGTCGGTAAATCGACTGCTTTACGCACGTTCTACCCCGGCTCACCTATTATTAACCTGCTAAAAACCGAAGAGTACCTAAGTCTTTTAAGTGACCCCTCCAAGCTTCGTAGTATCGCTGCTGCTGGGGGTCTTACCATTATTGATGAAATTCAGCGTATCCCCGAGCTACTTAATGAGGTGCACTACCTAATAGAAGAGCGCGGAGCACGATTTCTGATGACCGGCTCAAGTGCGCGCAAATTACGTCGCGGTGGGGTGAATTTACTCGGAGGGCGTGCCAGAACATTTCGCCTTTACCCTTTGAGCCTAATGGAATTAGGCGCCGATTTTAACTTACAGAGGGCTCTTCAAATTGGAATGCTTCCAGCAGCTTGGACATCAGAGGATCCTTCAGTTTTGCTTAATGCTTACGCCACCGATTATCTCGAGCAGGAGATTATCGCTGAAGCCGCGGTAAGAAACGTTGCGGCGTTTAGGCGTTTTCTATCGCTTGCTGCTCTGATGTCAGGCAAGCAGATCAATTACACCAAACTAGCCTCAGATGCGCAGATTAAACCGACTACTTTACGCGAACACGTTGAGATTCTAATTGACTCATTGGTTGCATCACGGATCTCTCCATGGCAAAAGGGCCTCGGTCGCAAAGTAGTAGCGAGTGAGAAATTATACCTCTTTGACATCGGTGTTACTCGCGTTCTGCAAGAGCGTAACTCTTATATGCCGAATACACCTGAGTACGGAGAAGCTTTTGAGGCGCTAGTGTATCACGAACTGTGTTGTTACAGTGAATATCGATCAAACGAACAGATCTCATATTGGCGCACTACGACTAACATCGAAGTAGATTTTATCCTAGGAGATCGAATCGCTATAGAAGCTAAAGCTTCACGCAATATCTCTGATAGTGATCTTAAGGGCCTGCGAGCTATCCTCTCGGAAGCCCAATTTAAAGCCCGTATTCTGGTATGCCAAGAGCCTCATGAGCGACGAAGTGATGATGGAATTCTTATTTTACCATTTGAAAGTTTCGTACGGCAGCTATGGGACGGGGCATGGAGCTAACCGGGATATTTTATGAAGCCTGTGATCTGCTTCCCCCAAATAGTACCAGAATGGTGTAGAGTTTCCCCCTAATAGTAGGAAACGATGAAGAAGAGGTACAAAGAGGAGCAAATTGTAAAGATTCTCAAGGAGGTGGGGTGAACCTGTCCCCAATATGTTGATCAAGAGTTAAGCAACTGGAGTGTCTCCACT
>CAZZLV010000317.1:0-2249 GCA_964655155.1 uncultured Bdellovibrionales bacterium | reverse complement strand
GTCAGGGTGAGCACTCAAAAATTCAAAAGACAAAGTGATTTTAGTCAGATGCGCCGTTTTCGCGCGCCGCAACTGCTCTTTTCAGGATAATTATGAAACACCAATTACAAAATCTATCGTTTAATTTTCTCGATATTGCAAAGACTTTCTGCAGCGCTTTGTGTGGGATGCTTATTATGACTTTATCTGCGAATGCTCAATCGTCTTTTTATGATCTTGAAGCAACATCTATCGATGGCGCACTGGTCAAGTTCTCTAAATACAAGGATAAGGTTGTACTGATCGTAAATGTAGCATCTCGTTGTGGATATACCCCGCAATATGAGGGGCTGCAGAATCTCTATGTCAGCAACAGAGAGCAGGGCCTTGTGGTCTTGGGATTTCCGTCAAATGATTTTGGCGGGCAGGAGCCAGGCACGGAGGCCGAGATTAAGGCCTTCTGTTCAAGTAAGTATGGCGCTAGCTTTCCTCTGTTTTCAAAGGTCGTGGTTACAGGCGCGGGCAAGCATCCAGTCTACCAGTTTCTAACTGAGAGCACGGGCGGCCGTGAGGTGGGGTGGAATTTCGAGAAGTTCCTGATTGATAGGAGAGGCCGTATAGCAGGGCGCTTCCCCTCGTCCGTGGTCCCGACAGCAGCCGAACTGGCCACAGCGATATCAGCCGCTCTTGGCGGTAAATAGCCTAAAACATGGGTTGTATAAGCTAATTTATGGATAATTTAATATAAATCAGTGGTAATTTAAGCTAACTTCACTCATACTTAACGATTAGCAGTCTTAACTCTTGTTTACCTTTATTTTTTAAGAGGCTAAATGGATACGTTACGCAACTTTCTAGAGATCCCTTACGATGAACTTGAGGACTTAAATCTTGAGGCCAAAGAAAAGGTCGCCAGACGCACATCAGAGGAGGAGTTAAGGGATTACTACATCCGCTACCTTCAGGAGGAGAAGCGGATTAAGGCGGTCACGGTGTGTTTCACCGATATCGAGGGCCGCTTTCATATGCTCGACTATGATAAGAAGTTCCTGGTGAAGTCTTATGACAATCTAACCTTTGATGGATCATCAATTCGTGGTTTCTCCGTTGTAAAGGAGTCGGATCTGCGTCTTGAGATCGATTGGGGCTCCTTTCGCTGGCTTCCTAGTGATGTCTTCGGGCCGGGCAAGGTGATGGTATTTAGTTTAATCAAGGATCGTGATGGACGGTACTATTCATCCGATATGCGTGGTCGCCTTAAGGTCTTCTGTGATGAGCTCTATAAAGGCAAGGGAATTAAAGCGAACATAGCGGTAGAGTGCGAAGGCTTCTTATTTGAGGGGCGTGATGCTGAGCAGGGTTTTAACGAGTTCGCTGGCTTTAAGTTGGTGTCTGGCAGTGGTTATTACAACTCATTGCCACGTGACCCGCTAAAGATATTTATCGATTCGCTTGCTGAAGCGCAGCGAGCTATGGCCTTTGAGAATGAGAAAGACCACCCTGAGGTTGCTCCTTCGCAGTTTGAGTTGAACTATACTTACTGTGATGCTCTGCTAGCTGCAGATCAGGTTCAGCTGTATAAGCTAACCGCGCGGCAGATAGCGGCCAATTCCGGGCTGACTGCATCGTTCTTACCTAAGCCTATCGCAGGTATCAACGGTAGCGGCATGCACACAAACCTCTCTTTGTCACAGAACGGCAAGAATATATTCTACGACGCCAAAGGAGAGGATAATCTCTCAACGATGGCGTGGGATTTTATCGATAGATTGCTCAATAGTGCCAATGATATCTGTCTGATTATGAACTCAAGTGTAAATGCCTACAGACGACTTGATCCGAACTTCGAAGCGCCGAACCAGATTCGCTCCTCGCCTGTAGATCGCACCTCGATGATCCGCATCCCTCTTGGAAATGCGAAGTCGGCTCGAATTGAGGTGCGAACGGTGGCGCCAGACGCTAATCCTTATCTGGCATTTTTGGCTATTCTACACACCGGATTGAATGGACCCAAAAATGAGCAGGAGATAACCGAGAATCGACGCTCTCGTACACGCTTCCTCCCGGGTAGCGTATACGATGCAGTGCGGCTCTGTAAGTCAAGTGACTGGGTTACAGAGATGTTAGGAGAGCTTCCAAAGGAGAAGTTTATCGAGCGAAAGATCGCCTCAGCAGACCGTTGTCCACGCGAGTTGGGTACACTTGTGAAAACAGGAGAGGTGATCTACCACCATGAGGTATCAAACCAGAATATCTGGAAGAACTTCTAG
>CAZZLV010000316.1:0-2253 GCA_964655155.1 uncultured Bdellovibrionales bacterium | reverse complement strand
GCAGATGGCTTAAAGCACGAAGTATTTTGAACTTTTCTTAAGGCTTGAACCCTGGCACCGTCAGGGTGAGCACCGAAAATTCAAAAGACAAAGTGATTTTAGTCATATGCGCCATTTTCAGACCCGCAACTGCTGAATTTAGGATTATATAGCGTTTTTCAAAGGTCCGTAGCGATATAACGGATCTTGGAAAACGCTATCGATTCGCAGACGCGAATCAAAACAACAACCTATAGTGATTTACGGCAAAAGCCTCGCCAGTTTTACTGGCACGGACTTTTGCAAATCACTATAGACCGTGTGGTACTAACCCGAAATATTGCACGAAATATTGCACGAAAGTGCAAGATTTGGGCGAGCTAGTGCAAGGAAGCACTTACAAATCCCGAAGCGCAGCGGAGGAATTTGGAGCATTTTTCACAGCAAGCGCAGCGAGCTTCGTGAAAAATACGGACTAATGAGCAGTTACAACCATTTTTGTGGCCTACCGACGCTTTATTGAATCCGCAGTGCAAATGTGCTAAACTCCTCCTCTACTTTCACGTGGCCCCATCGTCTAGCGGTCTAGGACGCTGGCCTCTCACGCCGGAAACATGGGTTCGAGTCCCATTGGGGTCACCAGTAGTTGTGTTTGTTTTTAGCTGTCGGCAGATGCCTATGTCCGCTACAACCTGTGCCAATTCCAATCATCCTTTTGAGATTAAAGTCGGTCTTGCCCGTATGTTGTGCAATGGCGTCATTATGGATGTCGTTGATGTCGAACAGGCACGCATCGCCGAGGATGCTGGGGCGGTAGCAGTCATGGCCCTTGAGCGTGTTCCATCAGACATCCGCCGTGATGGCGGCGTAGCTCGCATGAGCGATCCAAAGATGATCGAAGAGATCAAAGCAGCGGTTAGTATTCCTGTGATGGCCAAGGTCAGAATCGGTCACATCGCTGAGGCTCAGATCCTAGAAGCGATCGGGATCGACTTCATCGATGAATCAGAGGTGCTCACACCAGCAGATCCGAACCTACACATCGATAAGCATGGCTACAAGACCCCATTTGTTTGCGGGGCCAAGGATCTCGGTGAGGCTCTGCGACGGATTAACGAGGGCGCCGCGATGATGCGTACCAAAGGTGAGGCTGGCACCGGCAACATCATCGAGGCCGTGCGACACCTACGTGAGATTAATCGTGGCGTAGGAGAACTAAAAGACCTCTCAGACGATCGTCTCGCAGAGAAGGCGGAACAATACAGAGTTCCGATTAGTCTTCTTAAGGGTGTGCGCGAATCTGGTCGATTGCCTGTCCCTAACTTTGCGGCGGGAGGAGTTGCAACCCCGGCTGACGCTGCTCTGTGCAGGATTTTAGGAGCAGAGTCAGTCTTTGTTGGTTCAGGAATATTCAAATCGGGTAATCCACTGGAGTTCGCCAAGGCAGTAGTTCAAGCAACCTGTTTCTACAACGAGCCAAAGAAGCTCCTTGAGGTATCTCGTGGGCTAGGCCAAGCGATGCGTGGAATCGAAATCAGTACTATCCCCACTGAGGCGAAGCTTGCCAATAGAGGGTGGTAAGGCCAGTGTCATCCACAAGAGTTGGATTCAAGGCTGTCGGCATCTTGGGATATCAGGGGTGTATCGAGCCGCATGAGGCTATCTTCTGCAAGCTAGAAGTGCCCTGCATTAGAGTCCGAACTCCTGATGAACTAACTAAAGTGGATCGGCTAATTCTCCCAGGCGGAGAGAGCACAACGATGCTTCGATTCATCAAGCTGCACAATATGATGGCGCCCATACAAGAATTTGCGCTCAAGCATCCAGTATGGGGCATCTGTGCAGGGGCGATTTTAGCCGCTGCAGAGGTCAGCAATCCCGCGCAGGAATCGCTTGGTCTAATCGATATCGCCGCCCACAGGAACTTTTATGGCTCGCAGCTTGACTCATTTACAACGCACCTTGAGATAGCGCTCTGTCCCAATCCAGTAGAGGCGCACTTTATTCGCGCACCGCTGCTGGCACCACTACCAACGCCACTTAAGGACGCTGAAAAGCGCTCAAACCCGGTTAAGATACTGGGGTCTTATGCCAACCAGCCGGTGTTCTTCTCGCAGGGATTGACGTGGGCCTGCTCTTTTCATGTAGAGCTTGGTAGCGATCTATCGTTACATGAGGCTTTTATTGCGCAGTGATTGATTAGGCAGTGATTACTCATTTTTTGGCTCTTCGTGGAATCGAGTGGGTAGAATTGGCGTTTCCGGACGTGAACAT
>CAZZLV010000315.1:0-2274 GCA_964655155.1 uncultured Bdellovibrionales bacterium | reverse complement strand
GCTTTTAGCCACCTGCACCATTTTCGTTCTCCTTAACTGCCGAATTTAGGTTCAAGAGTCCGTAGTGAAATCACGGCTCTTGGAGAGCACTATCGATTCGTGGACGCGAATCAAAACAACAACCTATAGTGATTTACGGCAAAAGCCTTGCCAGTTTTACCGGCACGGACTTTTGCAAATCACTATAGCTGTGCACTTTGCTCAGACCATCGTCAGTAAATATCCCACACCAAAGATAACAACACTGGCAACCGCAGTACCAACGTATACCGAACCCCTATCTGCGTTACGCATGTAAAGCTGTTGAATGATCGATATAATATTATTCACTAACCAGTAGAGCACCAGACCAGCCGGCATCGGAAAGATAATGAACATTCCTGCGAATACAAGCGGCATTATCATCATCATCTTTTGCTGAGCTGGATCAGCAGATGGTGTTGGCGTTGTCCAGGTCTGGTAAACCATACTCCCAGCCATCAAAAGCACCATAACGGGAACCCCTATACCAAACAGATGCAAGCTCTCTGGTGCGGAGAGATCATTAATCCAGAAAGCAAACGGAGCGTGTCGTAATTCGATCGCATTGAGTAGCGCGTTGTACAATCCCAAAAATACCGGTATCTGGATCAGCACCGGAAAGCACCCACCCATAGGATTGACTCCTTTACGCTTGTAGAGGGCGAACATCTCCTGGTTGAGTTGGTTGGAATCCTTAACTCGCTCTCTCAGTGCTTTAATCTCCGGCTGCAGATCCTGCATCTTCTTGGCAGAGGCAAAACTAGCTTTAGAGAGTGGTAGCATCACTGATTTAACGATCAGTGTTAGCGCAATAATCGCTACCCCATAGTTGCCGACAAGAGTATAGAGAAATCGAAGCAACCACAGGAGCGGCAGAGCAAGGAACGAGAACCAACCGAGGTCTATAGTGCGCTCAAGATTGAAGTTACCGATGCGCTCAAGCGTTTTGTAGTCCTTGGGGCCCACATATGAATAAAACTGCCCACCGGTCGCAGAGCCTGCTACGCGACTAAAGAACAGATCGCCCTCGCGCCCAATTAAGGTGTTGGAGCTTGCCACTGTCGGCACAAGCGCCATAGCGAAATACGTATCGCCGAGAGATATCCAGCGATTAGCACCCTTGTCCTGCAACCCCTGCAAGATCCCCTCAATTGGCACCAGATGAATTTTATTAGTGTTATCAAGTAACGTTAGCGAATGCTTAATACGCAACGCACGCTCTGCCTCACTAGAATAATATCGCGTCCATTCAAGCCACACCGGCTGTCCAGATGGAGCGGGTCTATCAAGGGCAACATCTACCCCAAAAAGGTACGAGCCAGCCTCAAAAGAAAGTTTCTTAGTGATTTTTATTCCGCTTCTAAGCACACCGTGAAATTCAAGCACCGCCCGGCTATTAGCCGGAAGTTCGAGCTGCGCAGTTGGAGCTGTTGCGGCAACTCCGTTTATTGAAGCGAGTGTATAGACTACTCGCTCGTCACTCTCCTGCCCGACGTACAACCCTAGCGGAAGAGCCCCTGTTGAAGAGCTATCCACAAGATCAAGTGCGGCATCTCCTTGCAGGTCGCGTTTGTAATCTGCAAGGCGAAACTGCTCAAGACGAGCGCCGAGGTGGGCGATTGAAACCTTGGCCTTACCCACATTAACCGTAGAGCGCGGCGCTGCCTGAATCTCAGCGCTGGACGGGTGCGATAAAACAGCGCTACTCTGCGATGACGCCGCGCTACCAGGCTGTGCAGGCGCTGCCCCAAGCGTATAACTAGTTACCTGATCCCCGTTTAGCTGCTGGCCATTTGCCGACTGGGCTGCGCTACCACCGGCCTGCTCAATCATCTGAAGCGCTTGCTTTTGCTGGCGTTGCTGCTGCTCCTGTTGAATTTGCCTCTTAGGCGCCAGAAAAAACTGCGTGTAAACAATCGCTACCAGTACGCAGAGAACGATCGCCCGCATCGCTCGTTGGTTATATTCAGAATCGTTTGAAGTATCGCTCACAAGATTACCTTTAATTGATCGTTACAAGTGTTCGCTGTTTGCACGCGATTGGACGTTTCAGTTTGTACTATACAGCGCTCAAAAAGTCTTTAGCGAGAAGCGCCAAAAGCACCCTATTACTTGCTTTTGCTTGTTTGGGGGAGCTGGGGCTTGCAGCTCCTTGGAAGGTCTTGGCCCAGCTGATATTTGCTAACCTGGCTAATAAATATTGGCTCTTCGTGGAATCGAGTGGGTAGAATTGGCGTTTCCGGACGTGAACAT
>CAZZLV010000314.1:0-2284 GCA_964655155.1 uncultured Bdellovibrionales bacterium | reverse complement strand
GTGCTTTTAGCCACCTGCAACATTTTCGTTCTCCTTAACTGCCGAATTTAGGTTAAAAGACTACCGCCCAGAAGAGTCTCTATATGCGTGATAATTTCTCAGTTCGCCGTCTAGACCGTGCTTCCAAGCATGTTTCATCACTCTGGTTTCCCTTCAATCTGGAGGTATTGGCGCAGATCAGAAAAAAAGTTCGAGAGGATGAATACTCAGGATCAACTCGCGGGGTCTTTGAGGATCTCAAGCAAGACTTTGCTCTGTTCACCTTTACTGTCAAGGAATTGAGGGCCCTAGCTGCTCAAGCAAATGTACCTCAGCGGATCTGCAACAACCCGTTAGAGCTCATGGATTGGGCAGGCACAGCTGTGATTATCGAGCTGTTAACTGATGACACGCGACTCCCGCTTAGCCACCTCTTACAATCTATATCTCCCGTGCAGGCATCGCGTCTTCGTGAAACAGCCATCGTCGCATCAGCAGCCGAAATTTTGAGCGCTAAAACTAACCTGAACGCCGATACTGGATTTAGTCGGGGCATTATCAGAGAGACAGGTCTCAACCTGATCGCCTGGAACTACCCATCACTCTACTCGCGCGTGCTCAAAAAACTCGTCAAGGGAAGGTCTCTCGATGAGCAATTGTCACATGAGCTTGGCTTCTCCCCGGTAACTCTCGCCATGCGAGTTTTATGCCCTCCGTCAGCTAGCGCTCCAGATGATGAAGCAGCACTTAACGATCCAACGTGGGATAGCTACGATAGGCTATGCGAGATTGGTGCCGCGCTCGCCCGCGCTGGCAGTCCGGAGACCTATCCATCGGCCGAGAATGACTGGGAGCTCGCCAGTGAGTATCTCCACAGAACTGTAGGATCGGAGGGGATTGCCCTCATTCGAAACAAAGCCGCTGCGTATTCAAGAGAGTACGCAAAGTCGTTAACTGGTATCTTTAAATCTCCAAGCGATTTGGATCCAGGGCGCAGCATTCAAGACTACCGGAAGCAATCAACATGTTTAACTAATCGATACATCAGCCAGTGTCCAACCGAGGTGCAAATTGCCCTGCAAGCGCTTTATAATCAAATATCCGATACCGTCGGCATGGGAGCTGCCCTAGAAATCCTCATCCGTAAAATTATACCCGAAGCGGGATTCACCGGTGGGTGTGTCTATCTCGTCGACCCAGCCACCTTTGCCCTAATACCGCGCACGGTATTCGGTCAGGTTCAACTGCGCAAAGTCGAACGTATTATGCTTAAGCAGGCGCTCGCTGCCCAAGATACCGCTGACTTTTATGGCTCAGCCTCACACAAGCCGTCGTCACCTGACCTAGCAGCGACAGCCTTGTCACGCGCTCATCCGGTAATCGAGCGACACGATGACAATAATCGCTCAGGGATTACCGGAATTTATGCAGCACTAGGAGATAATCGAAAGGTTGGTGTGCTCTATTTGGAGGCACCAGAAGCTCGGGATATCCAAGGCAATCATCGAACTATGTGCACCTTTAAAGCCATGCGCCAGGCTCTCGCTGATGCGCTTAGACTTGAATAATCCGTAACTACTCAGCGGTTTTAAACGTTGTGGTTCAGGCTTCATGTTTCAATATCGCCATTTCGTTGTTCATTCTTTCTTGTCATTCCCTGATCGGGAATGCAGTATTTTGGGTGAGTAGTTAATCCTAAATTCGGCAGTTAAGGAGGATGAAAATGGCTCAGGTGGCTAAAAGCACCAAGGATTTTGAACTTTTCTTAAGGCTTGAAACCTGGCACCGTCATGGTGAGCACCGAAAGTTCAAAAGCCGCAGTGATTTTAGCCAGATGCGCCGTTTTCGGGCCCGCAACTGCTGAATTTAGGATAATACGCCACATCAAACGTCCGCTGAGAATTTACCAAGGTTTACGGCAATGCAAATGCTTGATACAGGTCGCTATACTGCTTGGAGACTGAGCACAACGCATACCGAGAGATTATGCGCTGCCGTCCCCTTTTAGCGGCATCCTGACGTATTTCTGGTTCCTCTGCTATAGTCGCCAGAAGAGCCTCAGCTAAAAGCTCAGTGCTTTTAGGAGGCACCACCCGACCTATCCCCTCGACAAGCTGCCTGGAAGCGCCTGTATCGGTCGCTACACATACAACTCCGCAAGCCATAGCCTCGGATAGTGCATTAGGAAATCCCTCCGAAATAGAAGCAGAGCAGTAGATGTCAAAGGCCGGATGGATCATAGCGACATTGCTCTGCTCTCCCAGCAGCAACACATGCCTGCGGCATCCGAGGCTATTCACCAGCG
>CAZZLV010000313.1:0-2291 GCA_964655155.1 uncultured Bdellovibrionales bacterium | reverse complement strand
GGATTTTGAACTTTTCTTAAGGCTTGAACCCTGGCACCGTCAGGATAAGCACCGAAAATCCAAAAGCCGCAGTGATTTTAGCCAGATGCGCCGTTTTTGGGCCAGCAACTGCCGAATTTAGGGTTACGGTCTATTAACCAAAGACTCAAAGAGCTGATAGGTTCTCTCTATAGTTTGCTCTACATTAAAAACCGTGGCGATCCTTTCGGCGCCGGCGCGTCCAAGAGCTTCACGCAGCTCAGAATTTTTATGCAGATATCGAATAGCTTGAGCTAGCGCCTCTGGATCGCTTGGCTCTACCATTACCCCGGCTGCGCCGTTGCCTACTAGTTCAGGCATACCACCCACAGATGTAACTATCGCAGGCACACCTTGAGACATCGCCTCAATTACTGACTTAGGAAAACCCTCGCGATTTTTGGAGGCCATCACTGTTATATCAGCTAACCGCGCTAGCTGTGTGGCGTCGTTACGAAAGCCGGTTAGATGCAGTCTGTGCTTTTGCGGGAAACTATCAGCGGCACGTTGAATCTCACGATCCTTGATCGAGCCAACCAGAAGCAAGTGAAGCTCTGGAATCTCTTCAAGCAGAAGTGTGACAGCAGCTATTAGATCATCAATTCCCTTAACGGCGCGCATAACAGCGGTGCAACTCACTACAAAGGCATCCTCAGGTATCTGAAAGTTAATCCTCGCTGGCGCACTTGCTACCTGATACCACTCCGGGTTGTGTCCCTTGTAGATCGTAATCAGTCTTGATGCGGGAACCCGCTTATCAGCAAGATATCTTTCAACAGCTTGAGACACGCAGAGTATCTTTGTGACCCTTGGGTTGAGGTAGGTAAACCACGAAGAGGGATCGAACCAACTGATATGACCCACCGTTCCACGATAGGCAACGATCTTAACCGGAATACCTAGCAATCCAATAACGGCACTTGAGAGCGCCCGATTTGATAGGGCGTAGACCAAATCAAATGAACGCTCACTAACGAGCTTGCGCAGGCGCAACATCCCTTTTAGGTCAAATCTGTTACGAAATTCAAAGTCGATCGTTGGAATTCCGGCTTCTTCGAGAGTAGCTCGATGTTGCGCTGTCGGAACTCCCATGACAGTAATAGAGGCGCCCCGACGAGCCAATCCAGCGAAAATGGCAGCTTCGGGGCGGTCTAATGATGTTGCTAGGATCAAAATTCGCATAGGCTGGAGGAGAGTGTATAGCTGGCGCAGAAAAAAATAAACTACCTACTCTATTCCACTAAGAGCCACTATTTTTTTTAGTGTCCGGCATGCCGGTGAAAAATTAGCAAACATCTACCGTTTGGGATCAGCGCCGTTAAGAGCAATCGTAACTACTCAGCACATGCATCGACTGTAGCGTTAGCCCCTGGTTAAGGGGCGGCTTTGCGGGTTAACTACTCACCCAAAATACTGCATCCCCGATCAGGGGATGACAAGAAGGAATGAACAAAGAAATGGCGATATTGAAACATGAAGCGTGAACCACAACCTTTAAAACCGGTGAGTAGTTAAGAGCAATCAATGCTGGGATCGAGATATTTAAGCAATTTTTCAGCTGTTGCCTCACCAACGCCAAAAACCCTCTCAAAAGCTCTCTTGGGCCCAAGCGTGCGCGCATCTCTGAGGATCTCCGAGCGGTTTGTTATGAGTCGCTCCGCAACCCTACCCGAGAGCTGTGGAATCTGCTCAAGACTCCATAGGTCAGCACATGCGAGTGGAAGGCGTAGGCCCAAAGCAAATGCAGTTTCAGTATCCTCAGCACGGAGTAGAAGCGCTCTAGGCTTAGTCGGTGAGCTCCTGCGTGAAGTTGTAAGGTATGAAACAGTCCACGCCGTTATGAGAATAATTATCACTGCCAGAGTAAATGTGTTGTAGCGTTGTCTCATCCCGCCTATATCGGTCTAAAGAGACGATTTGTTGCGTTAGGTTCAACCCGCTATGCAACGGTGTTAATTCGGGGCGCCCCCTGTTTCCTTAGGGCGCTGTCTGGAAGAGGCTCACCACTATCTTCGGAACCCTGCTCAAATGCCCCCTCAGGTCGCACCTCCTCCTGTATGGAACGTTGTAAACCTTGCTGAACCTTTGTTGCACTCTCAATCGCTCGGATGGCGTTGTGATTCTGTTGAACTCCAGCCTGAACTCCCGCCTGCGAGGCTCGAGATAGCTGGACGGCATGGGAAGAGTTAGTCAACGGAGCCCCTAAAACGCCGATACTTTGCGTAGTAAGTGAAGGCATAGTAAGATCCCGTAGGGATTAATCCGGCAATTAA
>CAZZLV010000312.1:0-2318 GCA_964655155.1 uncultured Bdellovibrionales bacterium | reverse complement strand
TCAAAAGACAAAGTGATTTTAGTCATATGCGCCATTTTCAGACCCGCAACTGCCGTTTTTAAAATTACCCTAAAAACGGCAGTTAAGGAGGATGCAAATGGCGCAGGTGCTCAAAAGCACGAAGTATTTAGAACTTTTCTTAAGGCTTGAACGCTGGCACCGTCAGGGTGAGTACCGAAAATTCAAAAGACAAAGTGATTTTGGGCAGATGCGCCATTTTCAGACCCGCAACTGCCGTTTTTAGGATTACTCTTCGCTGCTTAGAGAGACGCTGGCTCATCTCACTACTGCTGTATGCTGGCGTTGTTCTTTCTCTTAAACAACTAACAGTCTATACTGCCGCCTGAAGGAAGTTCTGTGCAACAATCACCGGACAAACAGATAATTCAAGGAGTTTCGAAAAAGATGAAAGTCGAGATGATAATGCCCCAAATGGGTGAGTCAATTGCTGAAGCTACTATAGCCAAATGGCGCAAGAAGGCCGGTGACTCAGTGCAGAAGGATGAGGTGATTCTAGAGATATCGACAGATAAAGTTGACTCTGAGATCCCTGCACCTGCGGCTGGCATCCTTGTTGAGTTACTGTTTGGTGAAGGCGATGTGGTTCCCGTAAAGACAAAGATCGCCGTGATTGACACCGCAGCCGGTGCTAGCGCTGCTCCTGCCCCTGGCAAGGAGGCCAAAGCTCAAGCCGCCACTAACGGCACAAATGGGAACGGCGCTCACCATTTGGCTACTCCAGCAACAGAAGCTAGCACCCAGACTACTTCGAGCGTTGTTCATGAGGGCCATGATGATGCTCGGTACTACTCACCATTGGTAAAAGGACTTGCTGAAAAACACGGAATTGCTTTAACGGAACTTGCGAAGCTATCTGGCTCTGGCCAAGGCGGCCGAGTAACCAAGGAGGACTTTCTTAAGTACGTAGAGAATCGTTCAGTTAGGTCGGCAACTACAACAACCCCAGCACCATCTGTCGTTAGTAGCACCTTAAACGCTCGTCCTAGCTCCAAACCGGAGGCTGTCAGTGGTGACTGGAGCACAGATGGAACTAAAGTTGTGCTCATGGACACCATGCGACAAGCGATAGCCGATCACATGGTTCGCTCAAAGCACACATCTCCGCACGTTTATTCAATTCAGGAGGTCGACGTTACAAATATCGCCAACTGGCGTGCCAAGAACAAATCGGCTTTTGAAAAGAGCGAGGGTTTTGGCCTGAGCTTTACGCCGTTTTTCCTCGAAGCCACGGTAAAGGCTCTTGAGGCTTTCCCGCACGTGAATGCTTCAGTAGACGGAAAGAAAATTATCCTTAAGAAGCATGTAAATCTCGGTTGTGCGGTTGCACTCGGAAACACCGGACTGATCGTTCCAGTAATTAAAAAGGCCGAGGAAAAAAACTTGGTTGGTATAGCCCGCTCACTTAACGACCTAGCACTTAGGGCCAGGAATAAAAAACTCGTGCCTGATGATGTTGCTGGGGGAACATTTACTGTCACCAATCCGGGTGTATTCGGAACGATCATCGGTACTCCAATCATCAACCAACCTCAGGTAGCTATCCTGTGCCTTGGAGCGATTAAAAAGCGCCCAGTGGTAATCGATGATATGATCGCAATTCGTCAGATTTGTTACCTAACGCTCTCTTACGACCACCGCATCGTTGATGGCTCTCTTGGAGGTCAGTTTTTGGCGTTTATAAGGGATTATCTCGAGAATTGGGATATGGAGCGCACGCTGTAGTAAGTGGGCAGCTACTATGCGAGTTATCGGCGGCACGGCAAAAGGGCGCTCGCTAAAGTCTGTCCCGGGTGACTCAACGCGACCGATCCTTGATCGCATTAAGACCCCGCTATTTGATATTTTGCGGCCAGATCTGGCTGAGATCTCAGTGCTTGACCTTTTCGGTGGTACGGGAGCTGTGGGTATAGAGGCGCTTAGCCAAGGAGCTGGCCACTGTGTGTTTCTCGATGTAAATGCCCGCGCAATCGCTACAATAAAGGACAACTTAGCTACCTGTGGATTCACAGAGCTAGCTGAAGTTCGACACACAGACGCATTTATCTACCTAAAGAACACGCAGAGAAGCTTTGATCTGATCTACGTTGCGCCACCACAGTACAAAGGGATCTGGATTGAAGCGCTGCGGACACTAGCAGAACGTCCGCTGCTTCTTGCACCCGGTGGGAAGATCATCGTTCAGATCGATCCCAAGGAATACGAGCGGCTTGATTTAGAAACCTTGAGTGAAAGAACTCAGCGCTCATACGGAAATACAGTGCTTGTGTTTTACGGCGCTGCTTAAAGGACAAAAGACT
>CAZZLV010000311.1:0-2319 GCA_964655155.1 uncultured Bdellovibrionales bacterium | reverse complement strand
TGATTTTAGTCAGATGCGCCATTTTCAGACCCGCAACTGCTGAATTTAGGTTAAAACCCCGAGAGATAGTGGTTTTATGGCAATTCTATTTTGGTAGTTTTACTGATTCCACCGCAAAGTGTTATAAAGCAGTCTGTGAGAAAAGCGTTCTTAGTGTTTGTGTAGGTAAAGGCAACTGTAGTCATGTTTGTCCTTGGTGTTGCAGCAGCTATCCCTGAAGTTTCTATTTCAGCAGAAGGGCCACTTGAATCTGTCGTACATGACCCTCTGATCGCTACGCGCGCAGGGGTTAAAGCAAGACGTGTATCATTACCGCTTGATTACATCCGCGCGACAGTTGATACGCATCTGGATAACATGGATGTCCTTGAGGCATGGACGGTGGCTACTGCTACTCCGACCTCGCTCGGGGTGTTGGCAGCGCGCAGTGTGCTGCAGCAAGTCGGTCTTTTAGTTGAGCAGATCGGTTTGGTGCTAGGAGATACAGGAACTCCTTATCAGACCTGCCCGTCGGAGGCTCAGCGTATAACTGGAGAGTTTGGAGTCAAGATTCCGGCATATGATCTAGTTGGGGGGATAGCAGCGCTGCCCCATATGCTCTCGATCGTATCGCGCTGGAGTCCCGCACGGACTCCTGAGTATCTGCTTTATGTGTCAACAAACACCCCCTCACAGCATGTAAATTATAGGCGCGATACGGTATCAGCAGCTCTATTCGGTGATGCAGCGGTGGCGTTGGTGCTGGGAAAGCAACCAAGTGTTGCAGGTAAAGGTGTGAGAGTAGCGTACTCGGCGTTTCGAGCGGAAGATGCACGCAGGACACCAATCGTTATTGAGCGTTCGGCACGTGTAAATGATCATGAACTGCTCTCGCCCAGTCAGATCGAAGTATTTATAGCGACAGAGATGCAGCGCCTGAAGCAGTTTGATGCCACACTCAATCAAAGGGCACTTTTTATCGCTCCACAGCTTTACGCGGCAGAGGCAGCAGAAGATCTTGTTAGGCATGGAGTTCCCGCCCAGCAGATTATCTCGGGAGTTGATGATAACGGATTTTCGCTCGGTAGTTCTCATGGAGTTGCTCTGTCCAGGACGTGGGATGCTTTACAATCCGGACAACCGGTTGTGCTTATGCACTGTGGGGATGGGCAGTGCGGAAGCGTGGTGCTTTTGGCAGCTAATTGAGGGTTATCCTTATATGGAATTAGTTTAAGTTGCAGGGTAGGTAAGGGGATAGAAAGTGTTGCACATTTTAGGCATGGGTACATGCCACCCAGAAACAGCGATCGATAATAATTTCCTTGAGGCGCTTGACGTCGGTACTAATGCCCAGTGGATTGAGGAGAAGATAGGTATTCTTGAGCGCGTGACAACGCTTCCGATCGATTATATCAAATCCACTCGGAATCAAGACCCGCGGATGGCGAGAGAGGTGACAACCGCAACCGCAGTTGATCTCGGGGTAACGGCAGCCGAGCGGGCACTGCGCCAAGCAGGTATTGCGGCGTCAGATGTAGGAATGGTGATAGTTAACTGCTGCGCCCCTGAGCAATCTCTGCCAGGTGAAGCAGTACGGGTCGCTGAGCGGTTGGGGATAGCGGTAGAGGCCTATGATGTTTATACAGCTTGCCCAGCATTTGCGTTGCACATCGATTTTCTACGAAACTTTGAGGAAACAAAACTACCCCAGTTTGTGCTGTGTGTCTCTACTGCAACGATGACGCACCATGTAAATTATCAAGATCGCTCGGATGGTGCGATCTGGGGCGATGGAGCGGCGGCGTGGGTTGTTTCAGCTCGTAACACCGGAAAGCTAGAGATTATCGATTCAAGCTACACAGCAGACCCGACCAGGTGTGCTGCAGTAGTAGTGGATAGCTACCGATTTTTTCATCAGGATGGCCGCGCAGTACGTGACTTTTCGGTGCGCCAGACGGTGCGGCTTGTAAAGGCTATCGAAGAGCAGTACCCGATCGATTGGAATCGGGATGTATTTATTGGCCATCAGGCGAATCGTACGATGCTGGAGCAGATTACAAACAACAGAGAGATCCCCGCGGCTAATCACTGGCATAATGTTACTTATCTTGGCAATCAGGCTGGAGCAGGGGCGCCAGCCTCGCTAAGTATGAATTGGGATCGGCTCATACCTGGTCAGCACATAGTGGTTGCGGTAGTAGGTGCAGGGCTAAGCTGGGGCTCGATAGTGATACGGGTTCGTGAATAGGGTTAAACTCGGCAGATAGTCGCATGGCCTATAGGGTAGTGCAAAGGGCAGTGCAAATGGCCGTCAGTATTTAGCCGATGCTACATCTTTAG
>CAZZLV010000310.1:0-2342 GCA_964655155.1 uncultured Bdellovibrionales bacterium | reverse complement strand
CTAGATCTAGCTTATTTAGATCCAGCATTTACAGGGCCACTTGTTTGCCCAGCACACCGCATTTTACACAACTACTCTCGATTTGCGGCAAGAAAGTGTACCAGACGGTCAAGCTCATCATCCGAAAAGAAGTGTAGCTCAATCGCCCCCCCCTTTCGCTTTCTGCGGATCGATACCTTTGTTCCGAGAGCATTACGTAGCTGCTCTTCGATCTCAGGATACGCAGAGGCCCTACTTTTGTGCATCGTCGCCGCAGACTCTCTCTTAGGCGCTTCGAGAACAACATCGCGAGCGACGATCGACTCAATTGCGCGCACAGACAAGCTCTCTGATACGACCTTATTGGCTAAATTTATCTGTGCATTCGGTTCGCGCACAGTAAGGATCGCTTTGGCATGGCCAACTGAGATCTTGCCGTGACGCAGCATTTCTTGGATCTGCTGCGGTAACTTTAATAGGCGTGTGGTGTTGGCAACTGTGGCCCGATCCTTTCCTACCCGCTCAGCTACCTCACTCGCCGTAAGTGAAAACTCGTCGATCAACTTCTGGTAGCCCAAGGCCTCTTCTATGGGGTTTAATCCTTGGCGCTGCACGTTCTCAACGAGGCCTATTTCAAGAGCCTCTTTGTCGCTTAAATCCTTAAGTATTACAGGCACTTGCGATAGACCAGCGCGTATCGCGGCGCGAAATCTACGCTCTCCGGCAACGATCTGGAAGGTGGCGCTAGGCGAGCCTGCAAGTGGCCTAACAATAATCGGCTGCAACACCCCGAGGGTCTTAATAGATTCAGCAAGCTCGGCCACCTCTTGATCTGAGAAATCCTGCCGCGGCTGTTGCGGGTTAGCACGTAGTTGCGAAATAGATATTAAATTCAAGTGTTTAGCAGACGAGTCAACATGTGTTGATGGTTGTGGATAAGTGTCTACAGGGTCAATATTACTAGGCAATGCTGTGGCTTCGTTAGCGCCATCGGCCGCCACACTCATCGCCACCGGCGCCGCTGCAGCTGACACAAGAGCGCTTAGCCCCCTTCCTAGGGCCACCCGACCCGGTTTCTTTGCTCCAAAACCACTCTGCGTCATGCTCTCCTCATTATTTTCTCTGTTATGTGTTCCACGTGGAACAGTTGAAACTGAATTGGGCAGTTAAAGCGGATGAAAATAGCACAGATGGTTTTAAGCACGAAGTATTTTGAACTTTTCTTAAGGCTCAACCCTGCCACCGTGAGGGTGCGCCGCGAGAATTCAAAAGTCAAAGTGAATTTATTCATATGCGCCGCTTTCAGACCCACAACCGCCGAATTTAGGTTTATCTAGGCCGCTCGATCTGCACTCCCCTCGTTGTTGTTTAGCCCAAGACGCTCGATAAGCTCCCCGGTAAGGGCTAGGTACGCTTTCGCTCCGGCGCTCTGAGGATCGTACTGGCAGATTGGAAGCCCGTGGCTTGGTGACTCTGACAACTTAATGTTTCTAGGTATTTTAGCCCTGAAGACCTTGTCGCCAAAGTGTTTCTCTGTTTCGTTTAATACCTGAACCGAGAGATTAGTCCTCGCGTCATACATGGTGAGAAATATTCCGAGTAGTTGAAGGCTTGGATTGAAGGTCTGCTGAACAAAAGAGATCGTGTTTAGAAGGCCCGAGAGACCCTCAAGGGAATAGTATTCTGCCTGTAATGGCACTAGAACGTGCTGCGCGCTGCCAAGAGCGTTGAGAGTTAGCAATCCTGATGATGGTGGGCAGTCGATAAAGATTACGTCAAAACCTTCTTGAACACCCTTTAAAGCATTCCTAAGGATGATTTCGCGCCCTGGGGTCTTGCCGATCTCAAGCTCCAAGCTCACCAGGTCGTGCGAACCTGGAATAGCCCATAGGTTTTTAATCGGTGATGGTAATACAAGGTCGCGAAAGGGCACTCGGCCAAAGAAAGCATCGTAAAGGTCTGCGCCCTCAGGAAGCTTCTCCATTCCGATTCCACTGGTGGCTGATGACTGAGGATCAAAATCAAGCAGTAAAACCTTAAAGCCAAGGATTGCTAACTGGCTTGCAAGGCTAACAGCGCTGGTAGTTTTGCCAACACCACCTTTCTGATTTGCAATTGCGACTATTTGGGACATTAACAGAGAAAAGAACTGGAAAATTAATTAGCAAGGGAGAGTTACCATGAGTTTAGCTGAGAAACAAGCAGATTAAAAGTGTTCCACGTGGAACACCAACGCGAGATCTGAGAGAACTCGTAATCCTCGCGTCCGGCGCTCTTTGATTTGGCAAGTGTGCCTCCAACCTTTGTCCTGTGACATTGGAGGGCTGGGCTGTGCCCAGCCGAATATCCCGCCTCGCTAAGTT
>CAZZLV010000309.1:0-2351 GCA_964655155.1 uncultured Bdellovibrionales bacterium | reverse complement strand
GGTGAGCACTCAAAAATTCAAAAGCCGAAGTTATTTTAACCAGATGCGCCATTTTGGGGCCCGCAACTGCTTTTTTTAGGATTATAGAAGAGGCTAATAGACTCAACACAAAAACACAGCTCCGACACATTAGAATTCAGAGTACCGAAGTTGTGAGAATAGACAGCAGTTTTTGCCGAGTAAGCATGGATAACGAATAAAAAACTGCTGAACAGTTACGATAGTCTAAGGAGGCTATCAATCTTGCACCCATTTAAGCGATTTATACGGGCACGTGCTGCGCGAATTGATATCGTTCTCCAAAGGCCAAGATTTATCTGCATACTTTTGGAGAACGTTATAACTCCCATCTCCACAACTTTTTCTTTAATTCTTCGATAAATCTGAGAAGGGCGATTCAACAAAGGAGATTTATCATGGATGTTACAAAACTACAGGCTGGAGATGCTATCGAGTTACTAGTTGACGCTAATGCGATACCTGCTGGGTGTTACCAGTTTCTTGAGGTTGACGGCGAGATGTGTGTCTTTACCGTAGGAAGGGAAGTGATCATCGGCTTAGCTAAGGATTTTTGGACGAAGTTTATGCGTCCGGCCTCAGAGACAGGTGCAAAACTCTTAAGTGAGGCCGAGTTTGCCAGGCGCTACGGCAAGCTTTGTGCACAACTAAGAACTGGGCATGCTAAGGTCGAGCCGAGTCGCATGACCTTTTGTATGCTAAGCCCTCGAGTAATCCGAAAATGTGGCCCAGGACTTCACAGTAACGCCAAGCCCATGTGTGCCTCGGAGCTATTACATTAACCGGCTCTTCTTGGAATCGAGTGGGTAGAATTGGCGTTTTCGGAGGTGAACGTGCTCGTGCACGTAAACGTGAACGCACCCGGTCGTTTGTGATAGATTAGCTCGAATATTGCACGAAAGTGCAATATTCTGGCGAGCAAATGCAAGGAAGCACTTGCAAATTCCGAAGCGCAGCGAGCCTCGTGAAAAATGCGGATTAGTAAGAGATAGCAAGGTGACAGAATTTCGCTACGTAATTCTGTCACTTGTTATAGGATAATTCCTGCACTCGAATGCCCATACCCACAAGCTTTGCTCGTGTCATGGCAGAAGCTCTGCCAGTGATGTTCATCTGTGCTGAGGTGATGCTTGCTTCGCTCCCTATACGAGCTTTTAAATCTCCAAATATGCTGGCAACCTCTGCCGTCCAGAATAGGTAATCAACCGGTAAGGGTATGTAGAGTTGATCGGAAATAGTAACGGCTGCCGGTAGGTAGAGCGAGGCTATTATTCGTTTGATTGGGGTAACACTATTGAGCCTTTCAAGTGATTCAGCTACAGACACAAAATATAGTGTTGAGGGTTCGTTGGTTGCTGCACATGCTGCTTTGATAAACTCTGCGTGTCCCTGAACTTTTGGGCCAATCGCCGAAAGCGATGCGGATATAAAGCGACGAGACCAGGGGGTATACGCCTGGTTTGCTAGAAACTGTTTTGAGATCTCCTCAGGCACTCCGAGTGCCGCAAGCTCCTGTTGATTCTTTTTGCCGATAGTGTCTGGGTCTTCATAGAGTGCCAGCTTTTCAGCGCGCTCATACCAGGTGTTAAAAGTAGCAAGCTCGCCTAATAGCCCCAGGCCCGGCACAAATCTAAAGGCAGTGCCGACTGCTGTTTCGATACCAGCAACTCGCACGATCTCGCCTTTTAAGGTTTCGTTGGATGTGTACGGATTGACGTGCAATTTGCGAAACCATTCTCGTTCGCGTTTGGTATAGCCGATGTATTTGAGCCCAAACTTCGTGCCCTGATCGAGCGCTTCTGATGTTGAGATACCGGATGATGCACCCGGTGTGCTAGATTTGGCGGGCTTTGTTTCTCCACTATCAGGGTAAACAGCATTGCTTACCGCTTGCACCGCACCTTTGCCTTTGCGATAGGCCCACGAAAAGAGTCTCTCGGCTCCCTCTGGAACTGCTGCTAAGGTGTTACCGAGCTTTGCTGGATCGGAGAGCGTCTTGGCAGCCTTTTCAACTAGTCTGACCGGTGCTGTAATTATGCCTTTTCCGGCTTTGTAAGCGGCGTCTGTAAACACGGCAGAGCTGGATAATTTGTCGAGTTCAGCTAATGCGTTCATCTCACCGACGCGAATCTCAAGGAGCTGCCGCCCTTCGACTATCATTACTCCAAAGTCTGACTCTAAGCGATAGTTGTTGAAATATCCGTCGCTAGTAACCCTCTCAGCTACCTTGTGGTGAGGGCCCTTGAGGAGATGTAATGGGAGGAGCTTAGAGGCGGATAGAATTGTGGGCTTTTCAAATTCAGAGCCTCGCGGAGCTGCATTAACGGTTGCAG
>CAZZLV010000308.1:0-2374 GCA_964655155.1 uncultured Bdellovibrionales bacterium | reverse complement strand
ATAGGTTGTTGTTTTGATTCGCATCCGCGAATCGATAGCGTTTTCCAAGAGCGGCCATATCGCTAAGGACTTTTGCAAAACGCTATAGTCAGTAGTAAGGGGTGGCTTTGCGGAAGCTTTGTGGGGTGCAGACATTAACCCTAAAAACGTCAGTAATTCAGAGCTATCGTGGTTCTGTCTTGGTCCGTATTTTTCACGAAGCTCGCAGCGCTCGCCGTGAAAAATCCAAATTCCTCGGCTGCGCTTCGGAATTTGCAAGTGCTTGCTTGCACTTGCTAACCTGAATCTTGCACTTTCGTGCAATATTCGGGTTAGTGTCTTAGACCGTGTTGTTTTATGGTATTTCGCAAAATCTTAAAGTTTACAGCGAGTGCGCAGCGAGGGTTAGCAGTGGTGACCCTTGCTTGTGGATTTTTCATGATGTGGGGCAGTTCGCGAGGGACAGTCGAGAGCGGTTCGCTTAATTCGGGCCTTAAAAAAGAAGCAATAGAGATAGATCCTCTGATTCCTGATGGCCGAAATAACCAAGCGCTAGTGGTAGCGGCCGGGCGTTTTAGCTCAAATGAGCTACTTGAGGACGAGATTCTAAAGCCAAGTACGTTACTGATCCTCAGACGTAGAGTTGAGATGTATCAGTGGCACGAGCATAAAGGCTCTGGCGATGTTGCACCGAGTTACTCACTCGATTGGCACGAGGGGCAGATAGATTTCTTTAGCTTTAAAGAGACCACCGGGCATGAGAACCCGTTGCTGCGTTATGGAGCCTTTACTAGGCGTGTACGTGCTTCAGTATTTGGCGCGTTTGATGGGTCGGGTTTGCTGTTGGCGGTTAAGCATTTAGTTCCGGTCACTATTACACCTGAGATGTTAAAGGATCCGACGCTGCAGATCGTTGAGGGTAAGGTAATCATACCTCGTACGGCTGGCCTCAGCGACGAGCCGATGCTCGGTGATATGCGGGTGTGGTATGAGGGTTTGCCGCAAGGAGATTACACAGTGCTTACCCGCCAGGTAGATGAGCGCAACCTTGTCGGCGCAGATCCAACGCATGCAACGGTGCTGCGTGCAGGTCTATTTTCGTCAGATGAGCTCTTTACCGCTGAAAGCCGGGAGACAGAGCGAGTATCAACTGGACTGCTCTATCTTGGTGGCTGCCTATTCTTTCTGGGCTTATACTCGGTGTTAGCACCCATGGCACCTAATTTTAATTTACGTCCGAAAATTAACCTAGAAGGAGCACCGGCCTTAGCACTGGTGTGCGCGGCGGTATCAGCGGCAGCGGTGGTCGTTTTCTTTATCGTTGGCCAGATCGGATAAGGCAGATCGGGTAATGTAGATTAGCTAACGCAGCGCAGAGTTGAGCTATGCAAGCTGAATTTAGTGTATCTGCGGGCCGGTTTTGTTATCATCATCATCGTTGTCCTCGTCAGCATGGCCCATAGACAACTTTTGCTGGCTCCGAGTGCCTTTAATTACACGTAAGTTTGAGCGGCTCTTTAGCTTTTGTAGCTTCCAGTCGTAATAGCGTAGGGTAAGCTGATTCTTCCAACGTATGGCGCGGTTTCGATACATGTAGATATAACATAGGGCAGCGGTAATAAGTTCAGGAATTACCGGAAGCACGCCGCTAAATACGGCGCTGAGAACAATAAATCCGAGTCCGATTAAAGCGAATGTTTTGCCAGTAATCGGAGTGCCCCAAAAGTTTAGTCGTTCGTGAGAGAAGTGTGCCACAAGACCGAAGGTGATCCACAGGGTTGAGATAACCTGTCGAGCGCCCGGGTAGAGAGTGCCTGCAAAGGTGCTCGGAGAGATCAGAGTTAGTAGTAGCACGAGCCCTTGGGCTATAATTGGTATGCCGAGCACGACTCCTAGAAAGCGTTCGGTGCTCCAACGTCGTTCGAGCATTCCGCCGATGCTATAAATAATAAGAGTTCCAAAGATAATCTCTGGTGGCGACACGGCCACGAGGAGCGTGGTAAATGGCCGCCACAGCTCTAGCTCGAAGAGGGTCTTTGTTGGCGAAAAAAGCAGCCATAGAGCGCCTGAATGACCGAGTAGTCCCTGAAATACAGAAACCACGATCATGGCGATAGCAAGCTGATGGGCTCTAGAATGGAAAGATGGGGTAGGGAATAGGCGTTTCATCGCTCGGTGAGTCTAGTGTATTTGCTTGCTTCTGCCAAACCGGTATGCGTGCCCCAAGCTATGACCCTAAATTCGGCAGTTGCGGGCCCAAAAACGGCACATCTGGCTAAAATCACAGCGGCTTTTGAATTTTCGGTGCTCACCCTGACGGTGCCAGGGTTGCGCCTTAAGAAAAGGCTCTTCGTGGAATCGAGTGGGTAGAATTGGCGTTTCCGGACGTGAACAT
>CAZZLV010000307.1:0-2417 GCA_964655155.1 uncultured Bdellovibrionales bacterium | reverse complement strand
AAGAAAAGTTCAAAATCCTTGGTGCTTTTAGCCACCTGCACCACTTTAGCTCTCCTTAACTGCCGAATTTAGGTTAAAACCGGTGATTAGTTACTGTGATTTAACCTAAAAACGGCAGTTGCTGGTCTGAAAAATGGGCTCTCTGTAAGCGCCTGGTTTACAGCATGTCGTGAGGATCAAGATCATACGCGATACGAGTTTCGTCCTTTGATTGGTAGGTTCGTTTAAGTTGCTTCATTGCGTGCTGAAGGCCTGCTATCGAAGGAGAGCGCATTATAATGTGATATCGCCATAGTGTGCGAATCTTCTCGATTGGCGCTGGGGCAGGACCAAGAACCTGCATCGTTAGCTGTTCTCCGATAGTCGATGCAGCGCGAGCAAGCTCTGCAGCTCTGTTGAGCGCAACAGAGCGATCGGGTGCTGACACTATAACACGCAGTAGTTTATGAAATGGTGGGTAGTGTAACTCTCGCCGCATCCCAAGCTCATGTTCAGCAAACTCTTCGTACCTTGCTGATGCAGTAAGAAGCAAGCTTGGATGAGAAGGAACACGGGTTTGCAGTATGACATGACCTTGGTCGCTACGCCGCCCCGCTCGACCAGCAACCTGAGTAAGGAGCTGAAATGAACGCTCCGCTGCTCGAAAATCAGGTATATGGAGTCCGACATCCGAATCTACTATGCCAACGAAAGTGACTCCTGGGAGATCGTGTCCTTTGGCGATCATTTGTGTGCCAACTAGGATATCTACCTCTCGCTCACGAACTCGACGGAGAATCTCGACGTAATCCTGAACTGAGGACGCTGTGTCTCGATCAAGAACTGCGATCCGTGCTTTGGAAAATAGCTGTCCCAGCTCTTCGTGTACTCTCTCGGTTCCTGAACCACGCTGAACGAAGAGCTGCTCGGCTCCCGGGTCGAGACTATCGTGAGCGCCACAACTGATGCATATGGTGGGTGGAACCATAGTGAAGCTGCACTGGTGGCAGATTAGAGAGTGCGCGTTACGATGGTAAGTCAAAGTAACGCTGCAATGCGGGCAGCCAACCACATGTTCACACGACGAGCATTGAAGATAGCTAGCGAATCCACGCTTGTTGTAGAGCACAAAGGCCTGGCCTCCCTTGGCCAAAGTCTTCTGTAATCCGAGAAAAAAAGCTGGCGAGATGCTCTTTGACTTCATCTCCCACGGCTTTATTTTGTTCAGATCAACAATCTCGAAAGTTGATTGTGCAGCGTCGTGGTACTTTTGTCGGAGGTGCACGTGCAGATACTTTCCGGTACGAGCGTTGTTGTAACTTTCCAGGGAAGGAGTTGCAGAGCCTAGAATAACGGGGCATGAGGATAGCTTGCCGCGAACAAGGGCAAGGTCGCGAGCGTGGTAGCGGATCCCCTCTCCCTGTTTAAATGACGAATCATGCTCCTCATCAACAACTATAATTCCCAGGTCGTTAAGCGGCGCAAATATGGCAGAGCGAGCCCCGATCGCCACCCGTACCCGGCCTGAGACTAGGTCAGACCAATGTCGCCACCTCTCCTTGGGTTTTAAACTACTGTGTAAAACCGCAACTGGAAGTTGAAGTCTTGATACAAAACGCTCGGTAAGCTGCGGGGTAAGGGCGATTTCAGGAACGATTACAAGTGCTGAGAGCCCTTTGGTTAGCGCCTCAAGGATAAGCGTGAGGTAGATCTCTGTCTTTCCACTACCAGTGACTCCCTGAAGCAACGTAGCCGAAAAACCTTGTGCAAGACCCGTGATAGATGCGACTGCCTGCTGCTGCTCTTCGTTGAGAGCCGGCGGTATCACGGTCGTTAGGTCGGGAGGAGCAAAAGGCGCGTCGATGTTCGCCATTAGAACCTGCTCGATAAGATTCTTTTGTAACAGGGAGCGGACGGTTGCTGATGAGGCACCACATTTTGACTTGAGGGTGCTCGCAAGAGCAGGCTCTTGGGTATTCTTCAGAAACTCAGTTACTCGAGTCTGGACTGGGCCAAGTGAGAGTTCATTTTGGGTGCTGGAAGATGAGACGCCTGATAGTCGGTAGCGGAGCTGGGGTTTAGTCACAGCCGGTGCAGGTATAGCCAGATCCAGAATTTTAGAGAGTGGCTCAGCATAATATCGAGCGACCCATTCGTAAAAAGCGAGATGCTCAGGGTTGAACCCACGTTGATTTGGGGCGTGTTGTGCGATCGTGCGAATTGATACACCACGACTCTCCATCTCTTGTGCGGTTTTGCGCTCCTTTTCTGAGTTACACGAGGTGATAAACGCAATAGAGGTACGGCGACCAAGAGGAACATCGATTACATCACCAACTGCGAGATGGTCATGAGTTGAAATCGGGTACCGGTAAATGAATTCGCCATCGAGTGGTGGGATAACGGTTGTGCAAAAAGCCCAAGAGCCCGATTCAGCC
>CAZZLV010000306.1:0-2426 GCA_964655155.1 uncultured Bdellovibrionales bacterium | reverse complement strand
TGGCTAAAAGCACCAAGGATTTTGAACTTTTCGGAGGTGCAACCCTGGCACCGTCAGGGTGAGCACCGAAAATTCAGAAGCCGCAGTGATTTTAGCCAGATGCGCCGTTTTCGGGCCTGCAACTGCTCTTTTTAGGTTCAACGTTTCTGTGTAGTCGGCCGGAGAACTGCGATGACCTCTCGCTGTCCTTCCGCCGCCAAGGAGATAGGACTATGGTGCGCAACAGAGGCAGTGCCGTACTGCTAATCGCGGTGCTTGTCGTAAGTGTAGCGCTCCTGACATGGAGCGTAATTTCAACCTGGCAATCATCAAAACTGAGTGCGGCAGCAGCCAGCGCAAGGGGCTCAGCTACTGCTGAGGATCTGCCACCTCGGCTCGGTTCTGATGAGGCCAAGGCGTCACTCTTTTATCCAGTTATGAAGAGCCGCGGACCACAGCCAGGCGGCAAATTAGTTGTTAGAACACTCGATGGCCCTCGCGGACCATAGACTCTGCCATCGAAATTCATCATCTCATGGTGTCCTGTTCGCGCTTTAGTGCCCTGCACACTCTTTAGCCTAAATTCGGCATTTAATCAGGATAAAAATAGTGCAGATGGCTTAGATCACGGAGTATTTTGAACTTTCCGGAGGCTTGAACCTCGGCACCGTCAGGGTGAGCACTCTAAAATTCAAAAGACAAAGTGATTTTAGTCATATGCGCCATTTTCAGACCTGCAACTTCCGAATTTGGGTCTAATGCCCTGCACAGTGGTGTCCCGACCCATGAGCGTGGGCCTTGTGAGCTGACGCGCCCTTGCTGCACTCGCAGTGAGATCCATTACCATCCTTACACGTATCACAGCTACACTCTGAGCTCTTTTTGCCGCAAGCACATGAAACAGCAGCAGGCGTAACAGTCGGTGATGTTGCACAAGCCGATAGGCCCATTAAACATGAGAGCGCTAGAGCAATGGTAACTTTCATACACGAATTCCTCGGATTAAACACAGGGACCTATAGTAATTTCCAAGCGCCAGTATCCTAAATTCGGCAGTTAAGGAGTTTGAAAATGGTGCAGATGGCTAAAAGCACGAGGTATTTTGAACTTTTCTTAAGGCGCAACCCTGGCACCGTCAGGGTGAGCACCGAAAATTCAAAAGACGAAGTGATTTTAGTCAGATGCGCCATTTTCAGACCCGCAACTGCCGAATTTAGGATTATATCGCAAATGACCTTTGCAAAACGCTCTGTTTGTATTATCGGCATCGTGGCTCGATTGCACAATCCTCGAAAAACACTTTAAAAAAAAACCCCGTCGGTCACGACTGACAGGGGGTTTCGACAGGGTTGTTTTTAACAACCAACCTCAAACCATCGATATTTTGACGTAAATGCACAAGGTTGTTAGTGCCTACGGTAACACTTGTAATCCCAGGCTGTGCTGCTATTGCATCTAAACACCGCTGATGGCCACCATTTGTAGAGAGGTGCCCTGAACCGAATCCCTTCTTTACTATTACCGCGACTCCGGCTCTGTGAGCAGCTTCGATAACTGGAAGGTGCTCTGTGTAATCAACGTTAAAAGGCACCATAACTGCATCGCACACCTTTACCGCCTGTAACCCACCCTCAACGCTCATCGTTGAAACACCGAAAGAGCGTATATCTCCACGTTTCTTGAGATCGCTAAGGGTCTCGAGGACATCGGTCGTATTGATTATCCCTGTATCATCGCGGTGGCAATGAACCATTACACAGTCTAAACGATCGGTACGAAGAGCCTTTAGTGAGTTGGCAACACTAGCTTCGGTAGCCTGACGTGAAAAGTCGTAGTGTGACTCGTTGTCGATAAACCGTTCACCGGTCTTGGTCATTAAAAAGAACTTTTCGCGGCGGGCTCCCAACAGTTGCCCCAAGCGCTCCTCTGATGAGCCGTATGCTGGAGCTGTATCGATAAGATTTATTCCGCACGCGATACAAAGATCAAGCAGCTCCAAGATCGTCTGGTCACTAGGAAGAGGAAAACCATCACCACAGGCGTTCTTGACCTTTTGATTGCGGCCAAATTTTACAGTGCCTAAGCCAAGCTTTGATACTAGATCAGATAGGTTGCCGAACTTAGAGTAGAACGAAGCGCAAGTATCGTTGTTAGTGAGAGTTGTCATAAATGCAAATATGGCTATATATGCACGCTCGCTTTGGTAAGCAGAGCTTGTAGCTAGATCTACCAAGCCCCAAAGCTTACTAAAAGCTGCGAAGATAAATCAACTTTTGCGGCTCTCGGTTTATTGTTTTGTGCGGCCTCCGCCGCACTACTATTGAACCTAAATTCGGCAGTTGCCGGTCTGAAAATGGCGCATCTGACTAAAATCACTTTGTCTTTTGAATTTTCCGTGCCCACCCTGACTGTGCCAGGGTTCAAGCCTTAAGAAAAGTTCAAAATCT
>CAZZLV010000305.1:0-2456 GCA_964655155.1 uncultured Bdellovibrionales bacterium | reverse complement strand
TTTCAAGAATGGGTAAGGAACGGAGTCTTTCGAGATATTCTCGAAGCACTCGCACTCGATCTTCACGAGCGTGGCGGAATTAATCTTGAAGAATGTTTTATCCTAAATTCAGCAGTTAAGGAGAACGAAAATGGTGCAGGTGGCTAAAAGCACCAAGGACTTTGAACTTTTCTTAAGGCTTGAACCCTGGCACCGTCAGGGTGAGCACCGAAAATTCAAAAGCCGCTGTGATTTTAGCCAGATGCGCCGTTTTCGGGCCCGCAACTGCCGAATTTAGGTTTATAGACGGCACGTTCATCGGTGCTAAAAAAGGGGGCTCGGAGTCGGAAAGACGAAGCGTGGTAAAGGGACGAAATTCATGGCAATTGTGCCGCTTCATCACGAGAGCTAGCTATTGAGAGCTGCGGCTACAACGATGGCGATAAAGAGAAGCTTCACGCTCGCAAAGATGGCCGCCGCCATGTTTCCACGCTTAATCCCCTTAATGAAGTCGATATTCTTGAAGAGAACTTTATCGCTCCAGATGAAGGTCAGGAACGCGACCCCAAAAACTGCCATCGCGTAGACGAGGTTGATGAAAAGGTTTAACGCTGTGGTGGAGAGGGATGATGAGTCAATCATCGGCTATGTCCACCATATCAACTCGCAGGAGAGTCACGAAAGACGTTTTTCATCGGCTGTACGGGCTGGCACCTAACTGCGGAAACCCCTGTCGTAAACCCCTGTCAGTCATGACTATCCGACTTTCTGACGCTCGGAGTCCTCTTCTCTCTATGGGGGACACATGCACAGGTCGAAAGACCCGCACAGCGAAGTCGGTTATTGCATGCCGCAACATACAAAAGTCGGAAAGTCATGACTGACAGACATTTCCTTTTGTTCATCAACCCAGCAGCATTAAAAGAGCAACTTGATAATATCTAACATTGTTGTTAGATATCTCTAATGAAAATACAAAAACCTGATCTTACGAGGCAATTTACGGGTATACTAGAGTCTAGGGTGCTCAACTGGGCGAGAACAATTCAAATTGTTATAGGCCCCCGTCAGGTGGGGAAGACTACAGGTGTTCGCCAGGTCTTCGATAGATGGAGCGGCTCTAAACACTTTGCCACCGCCGATACTCCTCTACCGCCTACAGCCGAGTGGATTATTCAGCAGTGGAACCTTGCCTGCGCTTTACCAGGTGAGGTTCTGCTCGTGATCGATGAGGTTCAAAAGATTGAACGTTGGAGTGAGGTTGTAAAGAGTCTCTTCGATCGGGATCGCCATGAGGGGCGAGTAAAGGTTGTTCTCTTGGGCTCAGCTAGCCTTGATCTCAGTCGTGCCATAAGTGACAGCCTCGCCGGTCGTTATGAAGTTATCCAGGTGCCCCATTGGTCATTGGGTGAATGCCGCACTGCTTTTGGTTGGACGCTCAATGAGTTTTTGCAATTCGGGGGCTACCCGGGCGCCGCTCCATTTGCTACTGACCCGCTCCGTTGGCAAAGTTATATGGCGCACAGCATCCTTGACCCTGTGATCAATCGTGACATCCCTGCCTTGAAGGATATTCGAAAGCCTGCTCTATTTCGCCAGCTCTTTGAGCTAGCACTGAACTATCCAGCACAAGAAGTATCATTTCAAAAACTGATTGGACAGTTACAGGATTCGGGCAACGCAACTACGATGAAACACTACATCCAGGTGCTATCACAGTGTTTTCTCCTGCAAACACTAGAAAAGTACTCAGCTCGCCCTCTCACAACCAAAACCTCCTCTCCTAAGATTATTCCGCTTTGTCCAGCTTTAATTAATGCCGTAGTCGATCCTACTCGTGTCGAACGCGACCCGGAATGGCGAGGGCGAGTGTTTGAAGCCTGTATCGGAGCTCAACTTCTTCAATCACGCGGCAAGCTGTTCTACTGGCGGGAGGGACATTCTGAGGTAGATTTTGTTTTGCAGCGAGGGGACCATTTATTTGCATTTGAGATAAAATCGAATGTGCGAAAACCTGTGGGAGGACTCAAGTCCTTTTTAGCACGCTTTGACAAAGCTATCTCTGTCTCTATCAATGAGGAGGAGGGCATGAAGCTTCTCTCGTGTGACGACGTTGATGGCTATCTTGATGCCAGAATGAGGTAGGATTTTTTTGGAAACCCTGTCAGTCATGACTCACACACATTTCCTCGCAGGAGAATCACGAAAGACGTTTTCCACCCGTTGTACCGGCTGCTTCGTATCCATCGAGTTGCTACGCGAGATCGAACACGATGATCTCGCTTTGACTCCCTACTCCACTGATGGCGATCTCACCTGGCTTATCGATAGCCACAGCGTCACCCCCTTGAAGCTCTACACCGTTGATGGAGCACGCTCCCTTACTGACGTGTATCCAGGCACCGCGCCCCTCTCGTAGTTCATGAGTAAGCGCCCCTAACTAGGCATCTTTTCGGCGCATCGCCAATCAAAGTAGA
>CAZZLV010000304.1:0-2461 GCA_964655155.1 uncultured Bdellovibrionales bacterium | reverse complement strand
TTTTAGCCAGATGCGCCGTTTTCGGGCCCGCAACTGCCGAATTTAGGTTTAATCCCGGCACCGTCAGAGTGAGCACCGAAAATTATGAAGACAAAGTGATTCTAGTCATATGCGACATTTTCAGAGCCTCTATTGCTGATGAATTCAGGTTGAAGAGTAGGCGATAATCTAGGTTGATTGATTCCAGTTATGTTCCTAAGATCATCTGGATAGGTAATAAGTCCCTTCTGATGTTTAACTACCACCCTATAAAGGTTAAGAATACCGAGGATTTAGGCGATGCAAACTGAATGTGTTTTAGCTTCTGCAAAAGCCTTGTAGATAGAGGGATTTATTGGTGACCGAGTTTTTACCGACGCCAAATTCAAGAGACTTTGACCTGATGCGGCAAGCGGGCCGTGATCAAGTGTGGCGAGTGTCAATTTTAGTTGTCTTGGCTCTTATCGGCCTATTTTTTCTTGGATTGTGTGTCACGTTTATTTTTCGTAGTCAGCTCGGCGATGTGGCCTCGCCGCAATCCCAGCGAGTGCGCCTAATGCGACTTAAGCAACCTTGGGCGCGAGACTTTCTTCGCGAGTGGGAAAGTTGTCAGCAATGGTTTGTGCACCACGGGACATCTGGTGAGATCAGTGTGTTTAATGGTCTTTCGGGGATCGTGATTGAAAGTATGCTCAATTCAAACTCAGCCTCCGTGCGCGAAGTAGAGTTGACTACCTTTGGACGAACATTTCTCGCCTTTCACATGGGAATCGTTCGTGTGATCTTTTTAATAATCGCCTCAGTTCGTTTGTGGTTTGCCTTTGGTCTGATTGCGTTAGCCCGTGGATTACGGGAGTGTAAACCGTATCAAAGTTCTGATGCCCTAGGTCAGATGGGTAATGGTAGGGTCTTTTATTCGGGTGCTCGCGCGGAGATGCAGGCAGTTACCCCGGAGGGTGTTCCGGATCGGCTAATTCGTGGCTTTGCATGCCCTCAAGTCAGCTCGGAGCAAGAAGCAAAATCATCGCAGCTTTGGAGGGTTTTAACTGAGTTTGAGGTCGCATCACCAACCAACCTTGTGTTGGCGCAGATCCTAATAAGGCACAAAGACACCGCCGCTTACGTGGCTCAAACAGGGGAGGAGGAAGCTCTCGAAGATGTGTTCTCTGAGACGGGTCTGCTGAATGATACCCTAACGATTATTCAAGAGGCTCTAGCGCTCCACGGTGAGTATGCCGCTCAAGATAATCAGTCAGCGCCTTCGTATTGTGAAGATCCACCTGCGGAGTCGTGTCTGCTTGAAAGCGATGGGAGTATCGCTTATTCGGAGCGGGTGGGTGCTGCCCTTCATCGGGTTCTGACTCCACGCATGCGGCGAGTTTTAGGCTCAGTACCGGCGCAGGAGGTGGCAACATTAGTGCTCGCCTTTGGATGCGGGAAGGCCCTCGCGCACTCCTTTGAAGGGGAGCGCTGGGTGCGCCGATCAAGTTTTCCGCACCTCTCTGCGCGGGCAGTATTACACTCATTGGTTGAGTATCCTCAGGATTACGATTTTGCATCGCGGTCGCGCATGCGTAGAGCGCTGGTGTATGCATCGCGTCGAAGCCCTTTTGCGCCCATACGGTTACCGGTCGATATTGAGGATGATGTTCTGGCGCTTCGTCAGTGGGCAGAGCTGCTACTGGCATGCCCTCATGAATTACCATCGGTAGCTCTAGATCTCGAGTTGTTTGCAGTGCTTCGAGAGACGAACACAGCATGGCAGGAGCGCTTCTTTGATCGTGCGGGAGGGGATCTCTCGTTGTGGCGTGCGAGCGCTTATACTACCAGAACGGATCTGCTCTTTATTCCCTTAACAAGCCTAGTTAAGTCTCTCAAGGAGATTATAGATCCAGCGTATCTATTTCGATTGCAGAAGCTGCTAGATTCAGTGGCGGCTGCACAACGCAAGGCAGAGGCCCATTTATTGTCAAGCGAGGGAATCTCGCCAAACACCTCGACGTGTGAACGGGTGCAGGCTTTGCCAACTTTTGAGCTGATAGAAGCGCTCGGAGCTGTGCATGGGGTACCAACGGCAGATATGCAAGATTGGTTGGTGGTACGGCATGTACTCTCAAACTTTGGATGGCTTGCGAGTCGAGTAGGGGACTATTCCGTGCCTGACACCGGCGCAGTGTTTGCGGTATTTCAGGCGACACCAGCTTTGACTGGCGCGAATAGCCACGGCCGTCTTGGATTGAGGGGCATGGTGCCTCTTAGGGGCAGTAAGGTGCGTGAATTTCTCGGAGCAGGATGGAGCGTCATCTGCACTCAGGTCGATAGGGTGACTATAGCCGATTGCGAAAAGGATTTTGAGAAATTGCTTCAAGGTATTGAGGAACGAATGCCCTCCGAAGATTTGGAAACGGAGAATCTATCAGCAGGATTGAAGACATCATCCTAAATTCGGCAGTTAAGGAGAACGAAAATGGTGCAGGTGGCT
>CAZZLV010000303.1:0-2469 GCA_964655155.1 uncultured Bdellovibrionales bacterium | reverse complement strand
GATTTTAGCCAGATGCGCCGTTTTCGGGCCCGCAACTGCCGAATTTAGGTTAAAAGCATAACGTCACAATTGCTGTATTTGCTGAGCAGTTACTCCTTCGTGATTCATCTTCGCACTACCTGGCCTACGGTCATGAGTCCCTTGAAAGTGGGTTTAATCTGCTGCTTACCAAATCGGAGATCTCTTTGCCCCTCCTGCCAGAAAATTCAACTATACGCTTGCCTGCTTCGCCCACTGTTATGTTAACCAACAGATGCAACTGCCCAATTAAAGCTGGCGAACGCTCGGGCCATTCAATCAGCCTCAGAGTATCAGCATCTGGTGGCTCATATAGATCCTCAGGCGCTTCTCTCAGACGGTAGAGATCCCAGTGCTCCACCTTCTTAGTATCAGATCCAGAGTCGATATGCCCATATTCTAGATGCCCAGGATCGAGAAACACCGGATACTCATGCTGCAACGCAAAGGACGGAGAGGCAACAAGCGACTCTAATCCATTTAACTCAGCTACAATTCTCCGCACCAACGTTGTCTTACCGGCACCGAGATCCCCCTGCAATCCGACCATATCACCGAATCGAAGCGCGCCGACAAGAATCCGCGCTAATCGCGCCGTGTCTGCTTCCGAATATAGTATTGCTCTGTCTACCACAGCAGCAGCGTACTATAGCGTTTTTCAAAAGTCATGAGCCATATAACGGCTCTCAGAAAGCGCTATCGATTCGCGGACGCGAATCAAAACGACAACCTATAGTGATTTACAGCAAAAGTCTCGCCAGTTTTACTGGCATGGACTTTTGCAAAGAACTAGAGAGGTACTGATTTAAACTCCAGCTTATCTCGTCGATCAGACACCACTTCAACCTAAAAATAGAAGTTGCACTGGGAGGGCGAGGTAGAGATACATAGCGATTGAGACTTGATAAACGCCGACCCGTCAAAAGTTTATCCCACTAACTCCAAGGCTTTTGCTGCACTTACAATTCCCGGAGCAACCATCTTACCCTCTAGCCCAGAGATAGTCTTAACCGAGCCACGTAAGATTGATACTACTTGAGATGGCCGCAAATTTGGATTTCTTGAATAGACCAGCGCAGCCACGCCACTCACATGCGGCGCGGCCATTGAGGTTCCATCAAGAAAAAAATAGAACCCCAAGGGAAATGTGCTCCAGATAAACACTCCGGGCGCCGCCACATCTACCGTTTGCGCTCCGTAGTTGGAGAACGTAGCTAACAAGCCCTTCTGGTCAATCGCTGCAACGGAGACAACATTTGGCACATCATAGCTAGCCGGATAGATCGGCTTTGCATCGTTGTCATTTCTATCGTTTCCAGCAGCCGCAACAACCAGAATTCCCGCCTTATCAGCTTCTATAAGCATCTCTCTGAAAGCCTCTAACGCATCCCCACCGCCCAGTGAAAAGTTTAGAATCCGTAGATTAACTCCAGCGCGCCGAAGCGCTAGCGCGTATTGCAGCGCTTTCATCACGCCAGCATAATCACCTGAACCCTTAGCATCAAGGACTCTGAGCGAGATGATCTTAACCCCTGGGGCGACACCTACAATTCCCTTGCTATTATTTCTCTCGGCAGCAATTGTGCCGGCTACATGAGTTCCATGCATGTTCGCATCTGCCGGAGTATTATCGTTTTCGATAAAGTCCCAGCCTCGTACATCATCGATGTAACCATTCTTATCATCATCAATATTATTTCCGGGGATTTCTCGTGGATTCTCCCAGACACGCGACTTTAGGTCGATATGTGTCAGTGACACGCCAGTGTCCATAACCGCCACAACGATATCGTCACGACCCTCTGTCACCGACCAAGCTTCAGGAGCGTCCACGTCGACATTGGCAGTGCCCCCGGTGACCCCGGAATTATAAAGGCCCCACATCAACCCTATTTTGTAGAAGGTATCGTTTGGAGCCGTCTGAAAAGCATTAACCTTGTAATTCGGTTCAATCCGCTCGGCTAAGCCATTTGAGACCGCTGCGTTCAGGCGCGGCCCTTTGGCCGAAATGCCCTTCAGGATTACAGTTTTTTCATCAATCGCTGAACTTGTCCTAAGACCGAAGATTCTGGCTAACTCAACCCGAACGGCAGCGACGCTGGGTCTTTTTGCTCCAGTACGCTTGCGAGCACTAGCACGCGCCTGAGTTAAAGCTCTCATCGTAACCTTAGCTATTATCTGCCCCTTTTGAGCCACCGGTACGGTATACCCAGCATTAACGGGCTGAGGGCCCAAGCCTGGTGGCATACCTGGGATAGCCTGAGCTAAAGCCTCTGAAAGACTCAAGAGACCACACAGCCAAATAGCAGCAATCCACATTATACTTCGTAGCATCGATATCGCCCTTCAAACATATAGCGTTTTTCAAAAGTCCGTAGCGATATAATGGCTTTTGTAAAACGCTATCGATTCGCGGATGCGAATCAAAACAACAACCTATAGTGATTTACG
>CAZZLV010000302.1:0-2478 GCA_964655155.1 uncultured Bdellovibrionales bacterium | reverse complement strand
TAAGGAGTATGAAAATCGTGCAGATGGCTAAAAGCATGAAGTATTCTGAACTTTTCTGAAGGCTTGAACCCTGGCACCATCAGGGTGAGCACAGAAAATTCAAAAGACGAGGTGATTTTATTAAGATGCGCCATTTTCAGGCCCGCAACTGCCGAATTTAGGTTCAAGGGTCATTAGCGCTATCACGGCTTTCGGAAAACGCTATCGATTCGCGGACGCGAATCACAACAACAAACTTTGGTGATTTACACCAAAAGCCTCGACAGTTTTACTGGCACGGGCTTTTGCAAATTACTATAGCTATGCTACCTGTGGCACCGCCGTTTCCTCTTTCCTTAACGGACATATTAGTTCAATAATCAAACGATGAGCGAACAACTACCCAAAAACCCCGCCATCCGCACTATCATGATGCCTCGCGACACTAATGCGCTGGGTAGTATCTTCGGAGGACATATCTTGAGCCTAATCGACTTAGCTGCAGGGCAGCACGCTCGCACAGTCGCTGCAAAAAAGTACGTGACCAAGGTAATGCGCGAGGTCGAGTTTATCGCGCCGGTATTTGTCGGCGATGCCGTCAGCTTCTACTGCTCAACGATTAAGCAGGGTCGCAGCTCAATTACGATCCAGGTCGATGTTGAGGCCGTTCGAGGTGTTGATAACCTTCAGACGATACAGGTGACTACCGCTCAGGTAATAATGGTAGCAGTAGATAGCCAGAATCGACCGATCCCGATCTTCGATCAGGCTTAAATCTGCCGCGAGCTGTTTTGAGAGGAATATGGCTACTCAACAACTCCAAGAATACGACTCCAGATAGCTTCAATCGAGATCTTCTCTCCGGTGCACAGCAGATCCTGCGGCTCAAGATTATAGCACTGAGCAACTGCTTTAGTAGCCTTTGGCTTATCATTCTGCCGCAAGGTGTCAAACTTAGTGAGCACTATAATACATGGGATCCCTTCAGACGCGCAGATCCTCTGAATCGCCACCTCATCATCCCCAGGTTCGCGACGACAATCATTTAGCAACACAACAGCTCGCAGATGGCGTCGCTCACGAAGGAATTCCACAGAGAGTCGTGATATCGCCTCGCGCGCCTCCTTTGAGAGTTTGGCGAATCCAAAGCCGGGCATATCAACGAGGCATAGCTTGCGCTCTAACCCACTCCATTCGCCCTGCACACGATAGAAATTTAGCTCTCGAGTTGAGCCTGGACTGCCACTAACTCGGGCGAGCCTCCTTCCGGTGAGTCGATTGATAAAGGTTGATTTACCAACGTTCGATCGCCCGATAATAGCCACCTCTGGGAGGTGCTGTTTACAGATAGCTTTTAGCGCTGGGGCCCCAAACAGGAACTCAGCGCTTCGAATCACAAAACCGTACGAGCTATTTTCTGGTTGATCATTCACTACTACACTCCCCTACTGGTTTGGCCCTAACATGAAGAGCCTTCCTTATCGACCACCGGCCGATCGCCACAAGCTCCGAGAGAGCGCTCAATCCGCTTTAACCGCGAGCCGAGTGCCGCGATATACACCGCTAATATTCCCCACACGACTGTGTAGGCCCAAAAAAGATCCGGATATGTATCGACTGTCATTATCCACGCTCCTAATCAGCAAATTTAATTTTCGCCCTATTTTCAAGACCTCCGAGCCGATAGCGCAGCCAGATTAGTAGTGCGCACAACCCCAAGAGAGCAACGACCGAGAGACCAAAAGCCTGCCAATACGTCGGTTCCTTAAGACCGCCCCGCTCAATTACCTCGGGGTGTAACCTGGCACTCTGTGGTAGAAACCTAATCGACACGTAGACGATCGGAACAGTGATGGCTCCAAGAATTCCCAGTACGCTGCCGTGTACAGCTGTTTTCGCTGAATCGCCGAAATTTCGTAACACCGTAAAGGAGAGAAATATCAACCAAAGAACGACAAATGTGACCAGTCGCGGCTCTTCCCAGCGAAACCAAGTATTCCAGGCGCTGTGTCCCCAGATCATCCCTGTAGCGAGCACAATCGTACAAAGCACAAACCCAACCTCACCTGCTGATAACGCTAGTAGATCGGCGCCTTCTTTGCGCGTTGCTAGAAACGTCACGCTGGCAACAAACACAACAGCTATAGACGCATAGCAAGCCAGCGCACTGGCAACATGAAAATAGAAGACGCGCTGAACAGCACCCATTACCTGCTCATTTGGAACCAGCATAAAAACGTAATACTGGGCACAGGAAACCAGCATAAACACCAGAGCCGCAGCCAAATTGTACCAGACCACTTGGCTCTTAAAGTTCATGATTATATTCCAAAAGAAGATATTTATTTGCTACGTCACACGATCGATTAACGGATGCCAATTAAACCTAAAAACAGCAAGTACCGTTCTGAGGAACCGCTACTGATCTTTTTGAAACTATAACCTAAAATGGCTCATCGCGGAATCGAGTGGGTGCCGATGGCTGCTGATGGGTCATAA
>CAZZLV010000301.1:0-2488 GCA_964655155.1 uncultured Bdellovibrionales bacterium | reverse complement strand
TTTAGCCAGATGCGCCGTTTTCGGGCCCGCAACTGCCGAATTTAGGTTCAAGCCTCCGAAAAGTTCAAAATCCTTGGTGCTTTTAGCCACCTGCACCATTTTTTTATCCGCCTGACCTGCAGTTTCTAGGATAATGTCAATAACTTTTGCAAACCAAGAGAGCATGCCAAATGCTCGGCCCTACTGCAACAAGCCAAATCGAGCGAACAAGCCCCGGTGATCGGACTCGATTGAATCGGGTAACAGATCTACAGATAGCGTTAAGAGTGAATCTGAGCGAAATATAAAGTCGATCCGTAAAAACCAGCCAAGTCCGATATCGCCGAGAAATTTAGGAGCTGGCCATGTGCCACCACTAACTATCGAGTGTCGATCAAGCCAACTATCGCTATAGCCATGAGTTCGAATAGTTCGATAGACACCGTTTCGCATGGAGGCGTTAAGGTCTCCAGCGATAATTATATTTCTTCCACTAGTATCGCCTAATGTATCGAGTAGTAATCCGACTGATAGCTCGCGATCTTTTATCGGCTGAGAGAGACTATTCCAGATGTTTAGATCTGAGCGTCTCTGCATAGCTGGATATGCGTCTAAAACGCCAGCATGCGGGTGAATGGCGTGTATATTGGCGATCGTAACGGGGATGCCGTGCAAAGAAGTTGTTTCAATAATAATCGGCGGGCCAACCCAGCTCCCCTCTTGAGGCAAATTAACCTCTGAGCAGGGATTTCTAGCCAGGATACCCATGCCCCAAGAGCCAAGAGCTGGTTTCAAGATCTTGCAGTTGTAACGATTTGCAAGATGCGACTCCAGTTCACGCGCCAAATCTGGATTTACCTCCTGAATAGCTACAACATCCGGTTCGAGTCGCTCAATCTCGGCGATGATCTGTGGTGATAGATCATGCCATCCAAGAGCGTTTAGGCTAAGTAGGCTAAGGGTAGGGGACTCGCTGGGTGGTTTAACACTAAAGGTAGGAACTAAATCAATTGATCTGATGATGGGAGCTAAAGCGATTAAAATAGCTGCGGCCCAGATAATTCCGCTGCGCGGAGAGATTCGCTTGCTGCGCATAGATCTGGTTAAAACCAGAATCGAAAAAACAAGCGCAGTAGAGACCAGGGTTAAAGGAGCTAGCGCGCGATAGAGAAATAGGATCCAGGAATATTCAAGCGAGAAAATAAGATCGCTAATCGCCCAGGCGACTGTGACGATAGCCGATAACTTAAACGTCAGCCGTGCTAACATTACCCCTTATAGAGCTGGGTAGTCGGTATATCCTTTCTCGCTGCCGCCATAGAATGTAGCGCGATCGTATGAATTAAGGTCGGCATTTTTCTGGAGTCTAATCGGCAGATCAGGGTTGGAGATAAAGAGCCGTCCGAAAGCAACAGCATCAGCTCCACCGGTCTGAACAGCTTGTATCGCCTCCTCCCGCCCGTAACCTCCGGCAGAGATTATGACACCCTTAAAGATATCCCTAAATAGCGACCTAGTCTCAGGTGCGTTTTGCACCGTGCCATCTTGGCCGCCAGCTAGACTAGAGCGTGGCTCTATTATATGCGCGTAGGCGATCGACTTAGCGCTAAGCTTACTTAGAACGTATGTAAACAGCGCAATAGGATCAGAATCACGCATATCATTAAAAATCCCGTACGGTGATAGTCGCACTCCTACACGACCAGCACCCCAAACCGCTAGCGCCTGATCGACTACCTCAAGTAGTAGTCTTGCTCTGTTTTCAATCGAGCCACCATACTGGTCATTGCGTTGATTAGAGCCGTCTTGAAGGAACTGATCCAGTAGGTAGCCGTTTGCTCCATGTACCTCAACTCCATCAAAACCGGCCCTTTTGGCATTCTCAGCGCCATGGCGAAAATCCGCTATTATATCGGCGATCTCAGCGGTATTAAGTGCTCGCGGGGTCTCGAATGCAACCGGCTGCCAATCGGCAGAGAAGGTTCCGCCACTTGGCTGAATCGCCGAAGGCGCAACAGGAAGCGTTTCGTTTGGTTGGTGTGATCGGTGCGAGATCCGACCGACGTGCCAGAGCTGCAAGAAGATCTTGCCCTGAGCCGTATGAACAGCATCTGTTACCATGCGCCATCCAGCCACCTGCTCATCTGAGTGAATACCTGGAGTAGCAGGATAACCTTGACCCTGCTGAGAGACCTGCGTTGCCTCTGAGATTATCAATCCAGCTGAAGCGCGTTGGGCGTAGTAGGTAGCGTTAATAGTTTGCGGCACATTCCCCGGCTGTCTGCTACGCATGCGCGTTAGCGGCGCCATTATGACACGGTTTTTAATAGTAATATCACCTAAGGTAAGTGGATCAAAAAGAGTTGGCATGGAAACGACCCTTAAACCTAAAAAGAGCAATCGAGGCAGATGAAAATGGTTCAGATGGCTAAAGCCACTCAGTATTTTGAATTTTTCTGAGGCTTGAACCTAAAAAGAGCAGATGCGCCATTTTCAAACCCGCAACTGC
>CAZZLV010000300.1:0-2494 GCA_964655155.1 uncultured Bdellovibrionales bacterium | reverse complement strand
TGATGAACTAAAGTGATTTTGGCGGAACCGCAACTTTCAGTAACGCAACTGTCATTTGAAGCTTAACACCCTGATCTGTCACAGATTATAACCACAGATTGCGGCTCTTAAATCGACCTAATCGAGATATAATACCAGAAAAATCTGGAACCAATCGGCGTGATTTAGAATCTCAAAAACATGGTGATAATGCGGCGAACAAAAACCGCGCTTGTAACCTGATTTGAATATGGTAGGTTTTCTCTACCGTGGTTTTTTTACGGGAGCCAGTTGTTATGTCTGAATCTGAATCCAGCACACTTAAGGGTACGGTCAAATGGTTTAACGATGCCAAGGGCTTTGGTTTCATCGCCCACTCCAGCGGTCGTGATGTTTTCGTACACTATTCGGTTATCGCCTCAGAAGGGTTCAAAACCTTGAAGGACGGTGAGACGGTAGAGTACGAGTTAAAGGAGGGGCCTAAGGGTCTCCAAGCATCAAAGGTGCTTCGCACTGCAGCATCAGATGCAGTCGGAGAGCCTCAGTCTGAAGACGCTAGTTCGGACGATGGCGAAGACGAGAACTCAGCAGATTCTGAGAGCGATTAGAGTCTGGGGTAGAGTATAGCGATTGACATTAAGACAGGGCTAAATGCCACGGGCTGAGTTTGTCGCTAGAAAAATTCCCGTCTGATGATGATGATGATGACCGTCTCAGTATGGCGCCAGAGCAGCACCTGCTCTGGCGTTTTTAGGTTTATGGGCCCTTTCCAAAGTTAAACTCTTCAAACTCGCCGATATCCTGGGCATAGACAAATCCGGCGCGACCGCGACGAGAGCGTATCCTCAACCACTGCCCCACTCGTGCCTCTACACTGACTTTGTCTCCAGGCTCCAGTCGAGCAATCGTACGCGCCTGATAATTTGGCGAGTCAAACACCTCCGTTCTTACTAAAGTTGATTTGATCTCGCCACCAAGATTCAGGCTACCGTCTGGATAGGAGAGTTCCGGCAGTGGCTTGGGCTCATTTGGCAATCCCACATCAGGCAACCTTGGCTGTGGCGCCCGCTGTCGCTGAACACCACGCGTGAAGTCAGGCCCTTCAATCGGCCCATCCGTACGAACTACATCTTGCGGTTTCCGATCTGCGGGGGCTGGGGGTCGTTCGCTTTGAGCAGCCCGGGCTGTAACCTGCTCTCGTGCTAGCTCGTTCGCACCACGATCCTGTTCGGTTCTGCGAGTAACCTTTTGCTCCTGAGCCACCGCTGCTAAAGGCTGAGCCGACCCACCACCGGAATATCCTCCGTTCTTATCCATAGAGTAGTAAAGCGCTCCTAAACTACTTGAAACCGGTCGGCCCACAACTCCTGGAAGTATCATTCCCGGTGCATCGTTCATCACCAACAGATTCTCCGGCGCAGTCATAAGCGGCTGTTGCGCAGAAGTGCCATCCCGCAGCAAAAACACACCGAACAAAACAAGGCACAACAGCACGACTATAACCCCTGCAGTGCGCCAACTCCTCTTGGGCGTGACCGGCGATCCCGCCGAGCTAGCTACCAAAGGCGCGACGGTTCGCGCAGTTCCCAAATCAAACCTGGGCATAGTAGGAGGAGCCTTCCCACGGCCCTTGCGAGAGATCGACGCCGCATCGGGAATACCAATTTGAGACAACGCCAACCGCACAGCATGCTCCTGTCGCCGATCACCAACATCATGTAGGCGCACAACGGCGATCTCTCCGATCTCTCTGATCAGCTCAGCGAATATCTCAATACGCGCATCTCCTACAAGCTGTCGACAGACGGTCTCAAACGGTGCCGCCAAGAGCGATACAGGCAATGTAAATGCTCCAAGGTGTCCGCGAATCCACCACAGTCGCGCTTCGATGTCTTCCTCTGAAGCGATTGCGCTCTCCGCGCGCCCCACCAACATCCCCCACTCCTGGCGTTCCGCCAGTCGAGATAGCTGCAAGCTGAGAGACTGAATATCCTCATCAATAGTAACGATCGCTGTTTCCTGCTCAACGGATATGTCTCCTGTATGATCCTGGCTCGCATCCTCAGCTGTTACGCGAGCGAGAAGCGCTGTTAAACCTAAGTTGAGCTCTTTTGGGCCAGATTTCTTATCGGACATGATGGATTTTGAGCAAAAGCCCCTGCCAGCCAGCAACTACCGGAGAGCTAAAGACCTGTTAAATCTCCCCCTCCTCAGCTGATTCTTCGCTGTATAACGCAATAATAACGTGTCTCAGCTTCCTATTAAAGCGCTAACCCAATCCTCCACACACTTTCCTGCTCCTAAAGTGATCTGCAAAAAGTCCGTGCAAGTAAAACTGGCGAGGCTTTTGCCGCAAATCACTATAGGTTGTTGTTTTCATTCGAGTCCCAGGCATCCATAGCGCCTATAAACACCTATCGCATTAACTAGTCTATCACGCTATTATCCGGCAGCAGTAATGATTATCCTAAAAACGGCAGTTAAGGAGGATGAAAATGGCGCAGGTGCTCAAAAG
>CAZZLV010000299.1:0-2511 GCA_964655155.1 uncultured Bdellovibrionales bacterium | reverse complement strand
GGCATTTGCGCGTCTGAAGATGGCGCATATGACTAAAATCACTTTGTCTTTTGAATTCTCGTTGCTCACCCTGACGGTTCCAGGGCCCAAGCTTTCGAAAAGCTCAAAACACTCGGTGCTTTTAGCCATCTGCACTATTTTCAGACCCGCAACTGCCGTCTTTAGGATGATATCTTCTAGCTATGAGGAATTATATGATCTTTCGTCGTTTGGCTCTCGTTTCGGTGCTTATCTCTTGCAGTGCTGTGCAGCTTAGTGGCTGCATGTCAGCGGCCGATCACGCAGCGGCCCTGCATTCAACACGTGACCGCGATCTAACCGTTGGTGTAGTACAGCGTGAAATCCGCTACGGTATGAGCCAGTCTGATGTTGCAACGACTCTTGGATCGCCCAATATCGTTACCAGAGAGGATAACGGAAATGAAACCTGGATCTACGATAAGATTGCGACTGAAGCCTCGCGCTCTGCTGATTCCGGCGGCTGGTGGGTTATTCTTGCTGGTTCAAACAAACAAGCCGGTGCGTCAGCCACTACACAACGCACGTTGACGGTAGTTATTAAGTTTAACGCACAACGACAAGTTTCAAATTTTACTTATCATTCAACAAAATTCTAGTCACTCAACCAAATTGTAGCTATGTTTCAGCCACCAAGAGATCTGAATCCTAAGTTTTGCATGCGGATACTGTTTCTCCTTTGTATATTCGTTGTATCGGCACTTTCTGGCTGCCAGATGCAGCCACCAAAGCCGCCGCTCACGCAGCTACAACTCAGACAGTTGCAGAGTCGTTCCTATGAGAATCGAGATTTTATTACCTCGATGCGTGCCGTGATTAATGCACTGCTCGATGAGGGATTTATTATCAAGAATGCTGATAAGGATCTCGGTTTTATTCAGGCAACCAAAGATATTGAGATAGCAGGTGAAATTGGTCCGGCAGTCGATATCTTTGGTGGATTTGGTGGCGTTGGCGTTTGGGGTAATCAGCAGCAAAGGTGGCGCAATTCTTCACAGATTGATTGCTCAGGAACACTAACGAAAGTTGGTAATAGCACCAATGTGCGGCTGATCTTTCAGAGAAAAACCCTAGATAACTTCGGTGTGCCGATGGGGATCGAACTGATTGAGGATCCTGAGTATTACCAAAATGTGTTCGTTAAGATCGATAAGAGCCTGTTTCTAGAGCGTGAAAATATAGTCGGTCGTTAGCTAACCTAGAGCTGTGCGGTTGATGCCAGCTGCTTGTAGTGCAAGTTGATTAGTCCACAAAGAGTGTTGCGACAGCACTTTATCCAGGTAGTATCTCGATTCACGCGGATATGAAGCTCCGGATGAAATCGCTCGTTGAAGATTTGCCGGGCCCCAGTTGTAGGCGATTAGCTGTCTTTCTCGCGAGCCACTAAAGCGACGTTCAAGATACTTTAGGTACCAGATTCCTAGTTTGATATTCGTCTCTGGGTTGTGAAGATCGCTAACTGCCTTCAATTCGATCTTGCTTATCTTGGAGAGATACTTTCCCGTAGCAGGCATAAGCTGCATTAGACCTTTAGCGCCTCTGCGAGAGACGGCAGTTTTGGAAAACATACTCTCTGCACGGACAACAGCAGCTACCAGCAGGGGATCAATATCAGCCTTGCGGCTCTCGGTGACTATAATATGCGCTAATTCAGAGCTGTCCGTACGCATCGGAAGCTCTTGCCTAATCATAGTTGATACAAAATTAATCTTTGCTTGATCGGCAGCGCTATCCGTGAGTGCCGGACTAGAGGACACCGTGCTTGCAAGTCGCGTTGCTTCAAGTAATAGCCGTGCTTCGGTTTGGTCGATAAAGTTGTAGTGCTGGCAAAGTGCTAGGGTTGCAACGGCACAACACGCTGCATAAGAGGCTAGCCCGAATACTGCGCGAAGGTTAAAAATATGGGCTATTGGGGCTACCGTTGACTTACAACGGAGCAGCTGACTAGGAATTGCTCGTAACTGTTTCATACCACTCTATTCGAGAATCACGCCGCGTTAGTTGTGTTAACCAGATCCGCAGCGCCGCTATCTGTGCTGCCAAACTTTGTGGCACGGATTTTTTTTCCTTCCTAATCGATGCGGCGGCTAGAGGGCGCGATTCAGATAACTCGGGCTAGATAACTTGGCTCAGTGACTGTAAATGGACGCCATCAGATCAGCTAAAGTATGTAAAATAAGGTGGTTAGCTAATAGTTAGCGGCCCCTGGAAACGTGCCTAAAGCGCTTTCTTGAGAAACAGAAGCTGTATCTGTAGGATTATCCTAAAGACGGCAGTTAAGGAGGGTAAAAATGGTGCAGGTGGTTAGAGGCACGGGATATTTTGAACTTTTCGGGAGCTTGAACCCTGGCGCCATCAGGGTGAGCACTCAAAAATTCAGAAGAAACAGTGATTTTAGTCATATGCGCCGGTCTGAGAGCCGCAAATGACGTTTTTAGGATGATCCTAAATTCGGCAGTTAAGGAGAACGAAAATGGTGCAGGTGGCTAAAAG
>CAZZLV010000298.1:0-2531 GCA_964655155.1 uncultured Bdellovibrionales bacterium | reverse complement strand
GTTCATTCTTTCCTGTCATCCCCTGATCGGGGATGCAGTATTTTGGGTGAGTAGTGAATGTTTCCACCCCGCGTTGCTCAACAAAGCCCCCTTAATAGGGGCTAACGCTACAGTCGATGCACGTGCTGAGTAGTTACAAACCGATTAGTAGTTGCTGTTTTTATCTCTAGGAGCAGCATCTTGATAAGGCTTGTCCATCGGATCTGTTGCCGTAGTATCCCTATACCTTACGATCTTCCCCGATCCTGTGCAGGGAAGTGAATCGACGATTCTAAATTCCTTGGGAACCTTGTAATATGATAGCTCAGTGTAGCATAGCGCTCGCCATGACTCGATTGGAGGTGCGCCGGATTGAGTTGTAACGACCTCAGCTACTACCAAGCTACCTAGTAACGGATGGGGCTCAGCCAAAACTCGTACTGCTTTGATGTCAGGTGAGCGGCGCAATACCTCCTCAATCTCCTCTGGAAATATCTTATTACCGCCACAGTTGATTACGGTCTTTTTGCGGCCACGATAGAGGATCACTCCAAGCGCATCTTTTACAACGAGATCGCCAGTGAGAAACCACTCTCCATCAAGTATCGGCACGGTAGTCTCTCTAGCAAAATCGGAAACGCTCTCTAGTAAATAGCCAGAAAATAGTCCAGGCCCACGGATAGCTAGCTCTCCTATCTCGCCGCTTGGTAGAAGCTGCCCACGCTCGTCGACGACTATAGCTTCATATGGTGGCTTGCAGATACCAAGGGCTGTGGACTCGATTGATTCTAATTCATTCCACAACGGTAGCCCTACTTCTATAATCCCGTACACTTGGGTAAGCCGAACACCAAAGCGCTCAAAGAAAATATCCGCAGTCCGCTTGGGAAGTAATGCTGATGTTGATATGGCTCGTTTTAGTGTAGGTAACGGATGGCTGTAATCGGTGCGAGCCATAAGTTCATATTGAATTGGTGAGGCATAGATCATCGTGGCGCCAAATGCTGCACCAAAAGCGAGTATTTCCGGGGCGATTAGGTCTGCGCAATCGAGAATCGTGGCCCCAGCCTGAACGCACGAGAGCGCTGACGCTACGAAGTGGTATGACAGGGGAAGTGGAGCGAGGATGACATCATCGTGAGTTACACCTAGAAGGGATTGTGAGGTGTCAGCACGTTCTCGAACTGCGCGATGCGAGAGCACTACGCCTTTTGATCGCGCAGTCGTGCCCGAAGTGTGCCGGATCACGGCAGCATCAGGAAAATATTTCGGTATAGGCGATTCTTTACCTCGATCGCAGCAGATAATATTAAGGACAGTGGATATGCCAAAACTTGCAGATACGCGCAGCTCTGTTGACGTATTGACTGCACGACCGCGCATGTTTGATCTCTGAGTATCAATCAGGAGCCACGTTAAGCCTGTTTCAGAAATTACTCGAGCATGCTCAGAATCTGATAAGTTATGAGCAACCGGAATAGCCACGCAACCTGCCCGTAGAATCCCAAAAAGTATGGCTAGAAAGTCGCGTGCGGCTACAACGGATACGCCAATGATGCTTCCAGGCGATGCTCCGACCTCCTGGAGCTTGCAACTTATATCCACCGAAGCGGAATAAAGCTCTTTGAATGTTGTAGTTTTCTGTTGATCAATAACAGCAGCGTGGTTGGGCCAGCTTTTCGCGCTCTGCTCAAGGATCTGTTCTGCACGATCGCTACCACTCATTAATTATTCTCTCCTTAGTCTTGCAAAGACTGCGTCACTCAAAAATACCTAAAAAACAGCAGGTAAAGTGGATCAAAATGGCGCAGGCCACTAAATGGACGGAGTATTCTGAGCTCATCTGGAGCGCCACTCTGACGTCGTCAGGCTCAGCACCGAAAACTCAAAAGACAGAGTGACTTTAGTCAAATGCGCTATCTTTGGATCCGCAACTGCATTTTTTGATAATCGTTATAACTTGACCTAACAGTTAGTCAGCAACAAGGCGGTCGTCTGACTGATTGTCGATATTCTGCCTTAGAAATGAGTATACCTCAGGTTCCTAATATGAGCACAGAGGTCCTATAGCGTTTTTCAAAATTCCTTAGTGATGTAATCCCAAAAGCGGCAGTTGCGGGTCTGAAAATGGCGCAGATGGCCAAAAGCACGAAGTATTTTGAACTTTTCTTAAGGCTTGAACCCTGGCACCGTCAGGGTGAGCGTTCGACCGAACTCACGCCGAAGTTACCGAGAATTCAAAAGACAAAGTGATTTTAGTCAGATGAGCCATTTTCAGACCCGCAACTGCCGAATTTAGGTTCAAAGCTCTTACCCACCCCTCACCAGACGAATATCGCACCGAGAAAGCTTTTGCTGGCACGGATTGGTGCCATGCTTTCTCAACTCTGCCTTTAAGGGCATGTGACCACACTTCTTCCGATACGTTCACGTTTACGTGCGCGAGCATGTGCACGTCCGGAAACGCAAATTCTACCCACTCGATTTCTCGAAGAGCCTATTTTCTACGGCACCCCCCGCACCCCTCTAGCTCCTACTAAGTTTGAGCGTGT
>CAZZLV010000297.1:0-2577 GCA_964655155.1 uncultured Bdellovibrionales bacterium | reverse complement strand
CCGCCCCTTAATAGGGGCTAACGCTACAGTCGATGCACGTGCTGAGTAGTTACAACTGCCGAATTTAGGTTTAAATGTTCGGTTAGGTTTAAATGTTCGGTGACTTTGGCGTGAGCTCAGTCGAACGCTCACCCTGATGGTGCCAGGGTTTAAGCCCTAAGAGAATTTCAAAATCAATCGTTCTTTTAAGCAACTGCTCAATTTGAGTCCACCTTAACTGCTCTTTTTAGGATAATCGTTGAGGCACTTGCAAAAAGTGAATTGATCTCCCTATCCTAGGTTAAATAATCCTAAATTCGGCAGTTGCGGGCGCGAATACGGCGCATATGGCTAAAATCACAGCGGCTTTTGAATTTCGGTGCGCACCCTTACGGTGCCAGGGTTAAAGCCTTAAGAAAAGTTCAAAATACTTCGTGCTTTTAGCCATCTGCACCATTTTCATCCTCTCTATCTTCCGGATTTAAGATAATCTTTTGAGCCGTGGCCACATGAATTCATCAGCACTAGATCCTCGCACAACGGAGCAGCTTATAAATCAGCTTGAGGGACCCATCGCTATTTTTGGGGCGGGCGGGTTTATAGGTACCAATCTAACTCGAGCCATCAATGAAGTGCGAAGTGATGTTTTTGCAGTAACTCATCACGCGCATATACCGTGGCGTCTGGTAGGAATAAACAATACTCAAATAGTAAAGTGTGACATTACTATCCCTTCAGAAGTGAGAGATCTATTTCGCACTTATCGTTTTAGAACGGTTCTATTTTTCGCAACATATGGGGGCTACTCCAAGCAAAGCAATATAGACCAAATTTACCAAACAAACATTATCGGCCTTTTAAACGTTTTAAATGCTGCTGAAGAGACAGGAATCACGGCATTTGTTCATGCAGGCTCCCAATCGGAATACGGCCTAAATTGTTCAGGTTCTCGCGAGGATTGGTCTCTTCTGCCTAATAGTCATTATGCCGTCAGTAAGGTATCAGCCTCGTATATGATCTTACACTGGGGAAAGCAAAAACAGATTCCGTGTATTAATCTCCGCCTGTACTCTGTTTTTGGTCCATGGGAGGAGCCTGATCGATTAATTCCAAAGCTAATAGAACATGGGTTAAAGGGGGAGTATCCTCCCTTCGTGGATCCCGATATATCCCGAGATTTTGTGTATATCACCGACGTGATTAGGGCTACCCTCCTAGCTGCCATTCGTGGAATTCAATCGGCCCGTGGGGAGTCAATTAATATAGCCTCTGGCAATAAAACTACAATTAGAGAAGTAGCAAAGATCGCCCGAGAAATATTTGAACTGGATGCGGATCCGGCCTGGGGAGATATGCCCAACCGGGCTTGGGATCTAAAAGATTGGTATGGGGATGCCACTAAGGCACGCGAAAAACTTGGTTGGGAGGCGCAGGTAGGATTTTTAGATGGACTCAGGGCCAACACGCAATGGATCAAAGATACACCATCGTTGCTAAGTGGGTACACTTCAGCCAGAGCGCATACCCCGATTCGTATTTCTGCGATTATAGCCTGCTATCTCGATGCCCAAGCGATCCCGATAATGTACCGGAGGCTAAAAGATGTATTTACCGCGATGCAGGTTGAGTATGAGATTATCTTCGTCAATGACGGGAGTCCAGACAACACTGCCACCGTTGCGCAGGAGATCGCTGCTGAAGATCCTTGGGTGATAGTGGTAGAGCACTCTCGGAACTTTGGTTCACAGAGCGCATTTTTGAGTGGTATGCAGATTTCTACCGGACATACGGTGGTACTCCTTGATGGTGATTTGCAAGATCCTCCCGAGATTATTCCGAGCTTTTTTGAAAAGTGGCACAACGATAACTTCGACGTCGTCTACGGAAGGCGCATACAACGCGATACCACCGGATTTATGCGCTTCGCATACAAGGCATTTTATCGAGTGTTCCGTTATATGGCAGATATAACTATTCCACTCGATGCTGGAGATTTCTCGATGATCGACAGGCGTGTCGTTGAGCAAATGCTTAAGCTACCTGAGACTGATCAGTTCTTAAGAGGATTGAGAGCGTGGGTTGGCTTTAAACAAACGGGGGTCGACTACTACCGGCCAGAGCGCATGTTTGGCATCTCTACAAATAATCTGCGCAAAAATTTGCGCTGGGCACGAAAAGGGATTTTCAGTTTTAGCTACGCACCATTAGAGATGTTGCTTTTAGGGGGGGTGGCGTTAATGCTCATCGCGCTTGTGGCTGTTATACTAACTCTGCTTATCTGGATAATCGATCCAGCGGTGCCGCGCGGTCTAACGACAATTGTATCCCTTATACTTGGCTTTGGTGGACTTCAGCTGTTTGCTACAGCGATTGTAGGCGAGTATGTTGGAAAAATTCTCGACGAAACAAAGAAGCGTCCCAAATTTATAGTTCGTTCGATTACTCAGGGTAAAAATCATGCAACAACGAGTGCTGAGGTTGAAAGTATCTTAGAGGAACGGCGAGAGCTTCTGCGCAAGCGCAGCGCTTAGCGCAGAGCGTATTTTAACCTAAATTCGGCAGTTAAGGAGAACGAAAATGGTGCAGGTGGCTAAAAGC
>CAZZLV010000296.1:0-2593 GCA_964655155.1 uncultured Bdellovibrionales bacterium | reverse complement strand
AGTGATTTTAGTCAGATGCGCCATTTTCAGACCCGCAACTGCCGAATTTAGGTTCAATTTACTTGGTGCTTTTAGCCATCTGCACCATGTTAATCCACCTTCGCTGCCGAATTTAGGATAATCACCTGAAAAACTGCTGAGCAGTTACGAAGCAAGTTTAACTTGGTCGGAGGAATTTGCCGCGATCTTCTTAAGAGAGCTCTTTGATCCAGAGAAGAAATTCTCTGGTATCTCTCCTATCAGCCTTTCAATAGATTCGCGTTTAACGCGCCAATCGGATCCAAGCTTAAAGCCATCGATCGTTCCAGCTTTAATTAGATCGTATACCTTTGGCCGATGGATACGTAAGAGCTTAGCCACTTCCATTACAGTCAACAGAAGCGGTTGCGGTAACTTGGTCATAGCACTTCCTTGGTTGTTAAGTTTCCTTGCAGTAACAGCTAACTCGCGTCGAACACTTACTAATGATATGGTCCGGACTGCCCGGTGTGTGACCTGGATTACTTGAATGCTGCTAATATATTGAAAGTATTAATGTAATGCAGGTTTAAGGGATCAAGCGTTGATCGAGTTTGTGTGCAAAGTGGGCGTTATGGGTGCGATCACCGTGGAAATGCAGCTTTTGATTTTTTTTGGATTGGTAACTGCTCAGCGGTTACTTGGATTATCCTAAGAACGGCAGTTAAGGTGGACTAAAATAGTGCAGGTGGTTAAAAGAACGATGGATTTTGAACTTTTCGGAGGCTTGAACCCTGGCACCGTCAGGGTGAGCACCGAAAATTCAAAAGCCGAAGTTATTTTAAACAGATGCGCCATTTTAGGGCCCGCAACTGCTTTTTTTAGGATTATAGGTTAAGGCTATGGATCCCGAAAGGAAGACAATTGCTCGCAAACGCTTTTGCTTTGTCATACCGCGATTTTTTGAGGGGATTGCAGGAGGTGCAGAGACGTTGCTAGGCGCACTCGCCAGTAAGCTACATGAGCGCGGAGATTACGTTGAAATTTTAGCAACCTGTGCTCGCGACAATCGCATTTGGAATAATGAATTCCCAGCGGGAGAGAGTGTCGTTTGCGGTATGCGACTTGTGCGCTTTCCGGTTGATGCGCGCGATCTCGATGCGTGGGTGCCTATTCAGTGCGCGATTCACGAGGGTAAGCATGTATCCTGCTTAGACCAGATAACTTGGATGCAGCAGAGCGTAAACTCTCTAGCTCTCTATGAATACTTGGCTCAACGGGTGCATACCTTTGATTCCGTATTTTTTGGCCCGTATCTTTTTGGTACGACTTTCTGGGGCTCGCAGATCTGTCCGGAAAAAAGTGTGCTCGTACCTTGTCTTCATGATGAGTCGATTGCATACCTTGATCTGATCGCAGCGATGTTTCGGAATGTGCGAGGGTGCCTTTTTAATGCGACGCCGGAACGGGAGCTGGCACGGTCGCTATATGGAGATATTCAGGGGGGGGTTGTTGGTATGGGATTTGACATGCCAGATTTAGCAACTGTCGAAGGTTTAGAGCCATATCTTGATCGGTCTTGCCCCTATATTATTTATCTTGGACGTAAAGAGATGGGCAAGAATGCTCACACCCTTATCGATTATTTCTGTGAGATCAAGGATCTTGGGCTGATTGATTCTAGCACTAAGCTAGTGATCCTCGGTGGGGGGAGCTTCTCTGATTTACATCGGGCAGATGCGCTGCTCAGAGATGATGTGATCGACCTGCCCCACGTTGGAGAGCGAGATAAACAGCGATTGCTGCGCCACGCGCTGTATCTTTGCCAACCATCAACCAATGAGTCTTTTTCGATCGTGCTGATGGAGGCGTGGATGGTTGGAACACCAGTGGTAGTACACGGTGAATGTGCTGTTACAAAACATCATGTGGTTCAGTCTGGGGGAGGTCTCTATATATCCTCTCCGAGCGATTTAGCCGGAGCAACTCGTTTTTTTACCGAGGATCCTAACCGTAGGGCGGAATTCGCTGCGCGAGGAAATGCCTACGTTGAGCGTGAGTTCTCTTGGCAGACAGTACTAGAGCGCTTCGATCAGGTAATAGCCGGTTTACGCAAGTATGAAGCCGCGCATTCTTAGGATACTGGTTCTTGTGTCATAATCACGACTGCTTAAGGTAGTGAGGATTATGTTAGCGAACAACGAGATCCCTGAGCGCGCGATTGTAGTTTTTAATAAAGCTGACCCCTCCGAGGCAGTTGAGTCTCGTGGGCTACATCTTTTAAACAAGTTATTAGCCTTTTTTCCCCGGATTATGCGAGGTGTAATGACGATTGAGGGACGTCATCATCACCATCATCAGGGTAATCTGTATCATGTATCCCTCAGATTTCATCTTCCTGGAGGCGACATTGTGGTAAGCCAAGATCCTGAGCGCAATCATGCCCACGAAGATGTATATGTAGCGATGCGTGATGCGTGTGACGCAGCGCGCAGGCAGTTGTCTCATGTGATAGAGCGGCGCAAAGGGTCTGGTCTTCGGCACGAGCGCTCAAGATTCGATGGGAATCCTCGGAATGCCGCGGCTTGGGAGGGTGATTGAGGCTGAACCTATAGTGATCTGCAAAAGTCCGTGC
>CAZZLV010000295.1:0-2689 GCA_964655155.1 uncultured Bdellovibrionales bacterium | reverse complement strand
GTGATTTTAGTCAGATGCGCCGTTTTCGGGCCCGCAACTGCCGAATTTAGGATTATCTATGTCCCAGCCTCAACTACTCTTCGCAACCACCAACCGCGGCAAATTACTTGAAGCTCAGAGAGTTGCAGAAGGTTTAGGCGTGACTTTTTTTGACTTGGACAAGCTAGCAGGCGATCTGCAGCTCGCTCTTCCGCATGTGGTAGAGGGAGAGGGGTCGTACTACGGGAATGCTGCGCTCAAAGCCAGAACTTACTCTAAATGGAGCGGTGTCCCAGTTATCGCCGATGATACGGGTCTGGAGGTGCAGAGCCTTAGAGGTTTGCCAGGAGTCTTTACGGCGCGCTTTGGTGTAGACAGGGTCAGACAGCAACTCGGGCAGCTGCGCTGCGCTAAAGCTACATTCGTTTGTTGTGTGGCATATGCAGAACCGATGGGCCGAATCGTAGCGGTGACAGAGCGACTCGAAGGCCAGCTAGTTTTTGATAGTTCAACAGATCGAGTCTCTGGGCCGTTGCCGTATAGTCAGGTTTTTGTGCCACAGGGAGAGTCAAAGACCCTTTCTGAGCTAGTTAGTGTAACAAGCAGTGTAACAAGCTATCTTTCGCATCGGGGTAGAGCTCTCGCTGCGTTACTTAAAGCTATCTCCCTTGCAGCCGGTCAAGAATAATTGCACAGGCGGCCCGAACTGATAGGTGGTTGTAAGGCGTAGGCCCGTAGATCGGTTTTAGGATGTAATCTGCGCGGCTCATAAGCTCTGGCCCCATACCCCATCCTGTTCCGAATATTAGTAGATAGGAATCCTGAGAGCTTTCGATTAGGTTGCGCATTTCGGTGTATCCTATTCGATCATCGCCGTTGCGCGCTGAAGTGGCGATTATCTTGGGCAGCTTGCCTGTATGCCGCTCAATCTGCATCAGCACCTCATCAAGGTCACTAGCGATCGCAAGCACCCCGAGCGCGTCCTGTCTGTTTGGATTGTATCGAGACCCGAAATCACCGTCCCAGTGTTGCTTTACCGTACGCACGAGTGACCGCATGGTCTGAGATGAGTGTACAACAAAGAACGAATCTGCGCCGTAGGTCTTGCTGCTGCGAGAGATGTCATGGACATCAATTAAGGTGACGGAGGTCGTGACAGTTTTGCCTGTTTTATCCACCATCCCATCGTGTAGCAATGCTACGTTAAGACTAAAGGTGTGCGTCGGAGCAGTAGAATTTAGCATATGGCTCGTGATACTTACCTGCGATTATACACCCCTATCGTACCCTGGCAGTTTTACTGATTGATTCACGTAATCGCCACTCTGCTATCGCTTTGTGGTTTCCGGAGAGGAGCACATCTGGAACTCGTAATCCACGATACTCTTCGGGACGAGTGTAGTGTGGCGCCTCCACTAGGGTACCATCTCCTAGTTGAGGTGAAAATGACTCAACACTTGTTGATTGCTCGTTATGAATGACCTCGGGACGGAGGCGCAGTGCTGCCTCCATGACCAGCATCGCCGGTACCTCGCCTCCCATTACAACGAAGTCTCCTACAGAGAGCTCCTCATCTACAACGAGGTCAATAGCCCGCTGATCAACCCCCTCGTATCGACCGCATACGAAAATAAGAGCTTCGAGCTTTGAGAGCTGCTCAGCTTTGCTTTGGGTAAAGCGTGAGCCCCCTGGACTGAGAAGTATAACTTTTGCGTTGGGCAAGCGACCCTTGGCTGATTCAATCGCCTTCACCAACGGCTCGACCATCATCACCATTCCCGCGCCGCCACCGTAAGGTGAGTCATCTACTTTGTGGTGTGGAGCAGCAGAGAAGTCGCGGATATTGGTGGTGGTGACCGAGAGTAGTCCACGAGTAATCGCCTTTTTCACCAGGCTAGTTTCGAGGAAGCTCTCGAAGATATCTGGAAATATAGTTACGATATCAATCTTCCACACGGTAACAAGCTCGCAATAAAAAAGCGGTCGCTTCCGATGTGTGGAACCGACCGCCTCTTGATAAGTTGGCCATCAAGTTGTGGCCTAAGGCACTACTTTGGGGACTCGGCCTTCTTGGCGGGGGCCTTGACCCCATCCTTAGCAGCGCGCTCTTTGCGCTTGCGGCGAGCCTCCTGAATCTTCTTCTTTTTGTGCTCCTCGCGAGCCTCGACTGTACCCGGAAAAGAGCGCTTGATCAGGGAGCGAACTACTGCAGTAGGAAGAGCTCCTCTGCTGAGCCACTGATTGACGCGATCTTCTTTAAGAATGACTGTTGCTGGGCTCGTGAGCGGGTTGTAGGTTCCCAGAACCTCTAGAAACCGACCATCTCTCTTACACTGCTTGTCAGCGGCGACAACACGGTATGCGGGTGACTTGTGCTTACCAAGTCGAGCTAGACGAAGAACTACTGCCACAAAAACTCCTGTAACACGATAACGCCCGTAAAGGGACAATTGAAACAATCCTGAAAGGTTACACCAAAAGGGCCATGCAGGTAAAGTGTTACCCATAGGCAGCTGAGGGGCGCTTAAACCTAAAAACTGCAGTTGCGGGTCTGAAAATGGCGTATCTGCGCAAAATCACTTTGTATTTTGAATTTTCGGTGACCTCGGCGTGAGTTCAGTCGAACGCTCACCCTGACGGTGGCAGGGTTCAAGCCTCCGAAAAGTTCAAAATACCTCGAGCTTTTGAGCACCTGCGGCATTTTCAGAAC
>CAZZLV010000294.1:0-2707 GCA_964655155.1 uncultured Bdellovibrionales bacterium | reverse complement strand
TACTGAAACGCTTCTCTAAATCCAACCTAGTAGCAGAGATTATTCGAAATGGTAGCACCAATCCATTCGCATTTTCCCGCTTATCTGGAGTATTGTGGGTTGATTCAGCATGGGCGATTTTTGCATACGCCCCAATGAGCAATTCTCTAGCCTCTACAACATATGCCGCAAACAGATAATCCAAGCACACCTCCAAATCTGCATCACAATGCATAAGTATGTATTTGGCTGGCGAATCGTCGTTCTTAATACACTCATTTCCGCGAGATAAACAAAGATCGGCGACCGGCAATAACAGCATGGATTTTGATATATCTCCGTCTTCGAGTACGGCACAAATGTCTTTCATATTAGTCAGTGCTTTCTCTATTAAACGAATCCCTATCAGTTCAACATCGTTCTGATTGGCGCATGACTGCTTCCATTTCGATAAAGAAAACAGTGCGTCTACTACCGCAGAGTCCAATAGTCTGGATTTAATCGACTCGGCAGGGTTCAAGGGTCTGTCTTGCTCAACTTTAGTCATTGTTCTGTCCAACTTTTGTTCACTGACATAACGTCTCAATCAGCAGTTGCCGCCAAATCAGAACCCACCTATACTCTTAGAGGAAGGGCGGCAATCTGCTGCATTTACTCGTTATACTCCGTATTACAAGAGGGCGCCATGAAAAGAGCGGCAGCGGTGCAGTATGTAACTGACCAAAAGGGTCGAAAGACCTCGGTAATCCTTCCGGTGGAAACGTACGAGGAGATGCTTGAGGATATTCAAGACCTGGTAGCAGTAGCAGAGCGCAGAAAGGAGAAAACCTTGTCGCTCACCGATATGAAGAAGCGGCTAAAAAAAGATGGCCTCCTTTAAAGTTACCTTCAAGGCCTCCGTAGCTAAGGACTTCAAGAAACTCGACCGACTTGCTGCGCATCGAATTATAAAAGTAATTGAGTCCCTGCAAAACAATCCCTTTCCCAACGCTTCCAAGAAATTGGTAGGTTCGGAGCATACTTTTCGCATCCGGGTTGGCGATTATCGAGTTGTATATATAGTTAACAAGGATGATCGCGAAGTTGAGATTCAGAGAGTGCGGCACAGGAAAGATGTGTACAACTGAATGTCGCGTAACAGTCAGGGCCTTCAACTTGTTCCTGGTCGCGAGCCATAAGGCGTCTTAGCTAAATGTAAACTGAACAGCCACGCTAAGCAAAAGCAGCGCGAATGAAAGCATTAAAACAGGGCTAAATTTCGTGCCCTTGCAAAAGAGTGGCTGCAAGGCGTAGGTCCCGAATCCTATTAACATCGCTTTATCGAGGGAGAAGGTTGCAAAAGCGAGAGAGGCCATAAGAATTCCAACCAGGAAATCAAACTTTCCGAACTCACCCGACCGCCAGGCATCTCTGGGAAGCAACGCATAGCCAACGTAAACGAGGATACCAGAGGTAGCAACCACTGGCACCAATGACACCAGAGGTGTGAACACAAGACTTGCAAGCATGAGAGTACCACACGTGATCGCGACAATCCCCGTGCGACCACCAGCGTGGATTCCAATCGCACTTTCGACATACGTGATAATGCTGGTGGTTCCTATAAGCGCTCCGCCAACTGTGCCGATTCCATCGACATACATCGCCTTCTCTAAGCCGATGACGCCTTGATCTCGTGAACGAAGGTTAGTCGCGGCTGTGAGGCCAATAAATTTGCCAATGCTTCCGTAAAAATCGATTAAGAAGAGGACAAGGAATACCGTTATAGCGGAAGGCTGAGAAAATGGCCACCAATCCAGCTTCCCAATCCCACTAAACATAGACGCCGTAAAATCCGTGGGTGCCTCAGCCGTGATACCGATGCTTCGGCAGAAAAAACAACTCGCAAGTATGGCGATGAGAAAAGCACCGCCACCAACGAGGCGACCCAGAAAGAGCCGAGAGTTCGACATGAAGCGCAGGACGACACACACCAACAGCCCGATCCCCAAGGCTATCGCTTCGGAACCAAAAACAGAGCCGAGCCCTGATGGGAGACCTTTTTCAAAAACTAAGAGCTTTGCGAGGAAAAGCCCTATAGTCAAAACAAACACTCCGACACTCAGGGCTAGATTAGACTGAAGTCCCAGGGGAATAGACCGAATGATCAGCGCACGCACGGGAAGCCATGTAAGTAGTATGCACAGAACTCCTGACCAAAACACGGCACCAAGAGCCTGGCTAACCGTTAAACCCATGAGACCGATTGCAGAGAAGGCTACGAAGCCGTTCATCTCCAGTCCGGGAGCCAAGACGAAAGGCAAGCGAGCCCAAATGCCCATAAGCAGCGAGGTGAGGCCGGAGGCGACAGCTGTCGCAAAGAGGACTGCGCCAGCATCAAAGCCTCCCTTGCTGAGTATCGCCGGATTGACAACTAGGATGTACGCCAAACTAAAGTAGACAGAAACTCCTGCTAGGATCTCAGTACGCAGAGTGCTGCCGCGAGCTGTTACCTGGAAGTACGATTCCCACCAAGGAGTACGCGTTGCTTTTTGATTCAATTCAGGCATGGAAGTAGAAGAGTATAACGTTTAAAACACCGGTTCGAGCGATAGCGAGAATCCGCGTGCCTTTAATGGTTATCCCTCGATACTACGAAACTTTCGCCGGATTTGCTCGATAATCTATGTATGGAAAAAGATATCGAGTCAAAAATCCTCACCATTAGGGGGCAACGCGTGATATTAGA
>CAZZLV010000293.1:0-2755 GCA_964655155.1 uncultured Bdellovibrionales bacterium | reverse complement strand
TTTTCTTAAGGCTTGAACCCTGGCACCGTCAGAGTGAGCACCGAAAATTCAAAAGACAACGTGATTTTGGGCGGATGTGCCATTTTCAGACCCGCAACTGTCGTTTTTAGGTTTACGGCAAAAGCCTTGCCAGTTTTACTGGCACGGACTTTTGCAGATTACTATAGTCCGTATTTTTCACGAAGCTCGCAGCGCTCGCCGTGAAAAATGCTCCAAATTCCTCCGCTGCGCTTCGGAATTTGCAAGTGCTTCCTTGCACTTGCTAGCCCGAATCTTGCACTTTTGTGCAATATTCGGGCTAGCGATCTGAATATCCAAACACCTCTGTAAAGTGCGCTATCATCCGTTCAAGTACCTGTTGAACCGATGGAGCAGTGGGGCATAATTCCTCTATTGATGCGATAGTTATCGCGCCAAGACCGCAGGGATTAATCAGAGCAAATCGATCAGCGCAGCTCAGAACGTTGAGTGAGAGTCCGTGGATGGTGCACCAGCGAGAGATCCGTACACCACTAAAGGCGATTTTAGAGCTCTCGTTGATCCAAACCCCGGTTTTACCGGGGACGCGAATTCCGACGATCCCGTGGTCGCTCAGTGTGCGGATGGCTACCTCTTCTAGCGAGCGCATGTACCAACCCACATCGGTGCGGTGATTGTGAAGATCGATAATTGGATAGATGATGGCCTGTTCAGGCCCATGATACGTGACGCTTCCACCCCGCTCAACATGTGCTAGCGTAGCGCCTCGCGCCTGCAATTCTTCGGGGCTTTTGTAGAGATGCTCCGGCAGAGTTGAGGTGCCACAGGTATATACCGGAGGATGTGAGCAAACCAGAAGTAGATCGCCCTGTGAGCCATCGATCACCTTCTTGTGGTAGTGCCGCTGCAGCTCCAGCGCTTTGGTATACTCAATCTTCCCAAGATCGTAGATCTCAAGGGGATGCGTCTGCTCTATCACCACAGAAATATTCCACCGCTATATCTCTACCGCTATAGATTCGCCGATAGTGATTCGCAAAAGTCCGTGCCAGTAAAGCTGGCAACGCTTTTGCCGTAAATTACTATAGTTTTTTTTCGCGTCCGCGAATCGATAGCGTTTTCCAAGAGCCGTTATATCGCCAATGGCCTTTGAACCTCAAAAGCCGCAGTGATTTTAGACAGACGCGCCGTTTTCGGGCCCGCAACTGCCGAATTTAGGTTTAATCACCTGCACCATTTGGGTCCACCTTAACTGCCCCTTTTAGGTTGAAAACTCCTTATATCTGCGGATCGCTCCTTTTGAAATATGCGCTGCGATCTCAGAAATTAATCGGTCGCCCAAGAGCGAGCGCCATAGCTTCCATCACTGATTCTGACAGAGTCGGATGCGGATGGACAGTGTCAACGACACTGGCTGCGATCCCTTCATGCGACCGAATGACAGCAGCTTCTGAGATCAGCTCGGTAGCTTCAGCATGAATGATATGCACCCCAAGCACTTCGCCTACCTGGTCATCTATAATCACCTTGATAAAGCCATCCTGCTCGCCGATAGCGATAGCTTTGCCGATCGCTGAGAAGGGGATCTTTCCGACTCGGTACTTAATACCACGCTCCTTAGCTGCGCGCTCGGTTAGTCCTACCGAGGCTACCTGCGGTTGGCAGTAGGTGCACCCAGGGATGTTATCGTACTTCATCGGATGCTTCGATTTTCCCGCAGCCATCTCGGCGGCGACGATTCCCTCGTGGCTCGCCTTGTGTGCCAGTGCTGCCCCACCAGCAACATCGCCGATCGCGTAGTGATTAGCGACGTTAGTGCGCATCAATTCATCAACCTTGATAAAGCCGCGATTGGTTTCGATCCCTACCTTCTCTAGTCCGATGTTCTCGGTGTTTGGCGATATGCCGATGGCGATCAGGCAGGCGTCACCACTCCACTGTTCGGTTGAGCTTTTGCCCTTTAGTGTTGCTGATACCACCTTGCCTGAACGTTTGAGGTTCTCGACGCCCGTGGCGGTTTTAATCGTCATCCCATTCTTGGTGAAGATCTTCTCAAGGGTCTGAGCTACCTCGGTGTCCTCAACGGGGAGTATCTGATCGGCCATCTCAACAACAGTGACCTGAACCCCCATCGAGTTGAAAAAATATGCAAATTCAATACCGATCGCACCAGCACCGATTACTAGAAGTTTCTGCGGAGTACGCTTATTCTCAAGGATAGTGCGTGATGTGTGGATCACCTCGCCATCGACCTCTACCCCTGGAAACTGTCGCGGACGAGCTCCAGTGGCTATAATGATATCTTTAAACGAATATGTTGTAGACTTTTTAGCTGAATCAGTAACCACTAAGGTGTTGCCCTTCTCGAGCACACCGTTGCCCATCACTACCTCAACCTTGTTTTTGCGCATCAGGTAACTGACGCCACCGGATAGCTTGTTGGCCACATCACGGGAGCGATCAATGATCTTGGGCATATCAAAGCTCAGCTTACCGGTTTCAAAGCCGAAGGTGCTGGCGTGCTTCATATCGTTCCAGAGTTGTGCTGAGCGTAGAAGTGCCTTGGAAGGGATGCAGCCCCAGTTTAGGCACACGCCGCCGAGAGCCTCACGTTCAACGATGGTGACGCTACGACCAAGCTGCGAGGCACGAATAGCCGCAACATAGCCGCCTGGCCCTGAACCTAGTATGATAAGATCCTTTGATTGGGTTGCCATATCTCAAAACGCTCCGAATTATTTTAGCGGCTAACTCCGCTGATAACTGCGCTGATAAC
>CAZZLV010000292.1:0-2847 GCA_964655155.1 uncultured Bdellovibrionales bacterium | reverse complement strand
CTTTTAGCCATCTGCACCATTTTCATCCGCCTTAACTGCCGAATTTAGGTTAAAAATTACTTCAGCTTTTGAATTTTCGGTGCTCACCCTAACGATGCCAGGGTTGCGCCTCCGAAAAGTTCAAAATCCTTAGTGCTTTTAGCCATCTGCGCCATTTTTACCCGCCTTAACTGCCGAGTTTAGGATAAAGCGAGCAGACCTCAACAAGATAAATCACCTTTTTTATGCTTCTTTGCATAACTCTAAATGCAGAGTTTTATCCAAAAATCCGAAGCTAAATCGCGGATTTTGCAAAACGCTATCGATTCGCGGATGAGCATCAAATCAATAACCGACAGGTATGATAGGGAAAATTGGTTATGTCACTCGATAAATTCGTGATGAGAGGTTTTACAGGGAGTGTTGGATCTGGCGAGGGTCGCTGGGTGGCGACATCAGCACAAACTACACAGCAGCCAGCAGCACAGGTAAACCAGCATCCGGCAGGGAGTAGTTTTGTCATGGGTGGAGGGGGGTTGCATGCACGTCCCACAACTAGCGCTAGTAGCAGAAACACTCACAGCGAACATGACCCCTCCAAGGGGGAGGCGATGGGCAGCGGAGAGCGCTACTCGTACAATGTCGACAAGGTTCGGGACAAGGGTACGCAGCATGATTTTGGTAAACATCAGGGATGCTTTGGCAGTAAATCGTTTAATGATGCCATCAACACTAAACGAGGCCATCAGGTGATGGTGGGAGTGGTTTTATACGGGATATCCGTGTTTGTCCTAATCTTCTGCATAATTGCTATGTTCGGAGATGGCAGGAACGATGATTTCTATACGGCCTCTCCTTCCCTATCAAAAAATGCAAAGCCGATGTGGGCGCGAGAGCGCTAACAGCTCATAATCCTAAATTCGGTACTTGCGGGTCTTAAAATGGCGCAGCTGCCCAAAATCACTTTGTATTTTGAATTTTCGGTGCTCACCCTGACGGTGCCCGAGGTAGCGCCCCCGAAAAGTTCAAAATACTTGATGCTTTTAGCCAACTGGACCATTTTTATCCTCCTTTTATCCTCCTCAACTGCCGAATTCAGGTTGCAATACGCTATCCCCAATTGATAAAAACCTGCGGATCTGCTCGGCCAGCGCCGAGCCACCTTTGACAACGCAGTTGAGGTGATCGGCATCTGGAACAATGATGAGCTCTTTGGGCGCAGCCGCGCTGGTATGAAGCGCGAGAGCCATACTCACAGGAACCCGCAGATCCCTGTCGCCGTGAATGATAAGTTTGGGAATATCGATCAGACCTACCCGAGAGAGATTATCGAATCGGCGTGGCAGAAAACGAGTAATAGGGAGGTATGGATACAGAAATGATGCAATCTCATAGGAGTTGGTAAATGTACTTTCTGTAATGAGTGCTCTAGCCGGAACGGTGCTGACCAGTTCTATAGCCACAGCTCCTCCGAGAGAACAGCCATAAATGATTATCTGCTGCGCTTTAAAATCCAGAGAGTGTACCAGGTGTGAGTACGCAGCCCTAGCGCTCGCGTATAGGGCAGCTTCTGATGGTTGTCCCGCGCTCTTGCCGTAACCAGGATAATCAAAAGTTAGGCACGAAATACCCAGTTGCTCAAAGAGTGCATAGTGATCGTAAAAACGTGTGATGTTGTGTCGGTTGCCGTGCAGAAACAGGACTACGACATCAGATTGGCGCGGAAACCATGCAGCATCTAGCTTTAATCCAAACTGTGCTCCGATGCTTAGACGCTCATGGCTAAGGCGGTCAAGAGCGCCATGGTTGGATCTGTTTGGTTTAAAGGTTAGGTAGTGTTCTAGAAAGGAGAACATTCCAGCGTTTGTGAATAGTATGCCGCGGAGTCGTCGCCCGACGTACAGAGCAGAGCAATTGCAAGATGCAGGGCTGCGCAACCGTGCGCAACCCTGCATCATGATAGCTCTCTACGCCTCAGCCTCTACTGAGCTAGCGGAGTCTGCCTTGATGCCCTCAATATTCTTTGGCCAGAGGCAGATGATGTCTTCACCCGGAACTTGAAAGATACCTAGCTCGTCTCCATCACGCCGGAAGCCGTAACGAACAGCTCCGCCGTTATCACGTAGCAGGTCACGACATGCTTTATCCTGGCCGCTGAACCAGAGCTGTTGGTAACGCTCGAGCAGTGACTTGTCATCAAGGAGCTCACGATCAAGCATAGCTAGGCAGCGAGTATCTACATTGATCTCGCCGACACTATCGGTTGCTTCCTTCACAACCTCCGGAGCAGCTTCCAGACTCTCATCTTCAGGGTGAACAATTATCGTGTAAGCAAACGGATCGCGCTCAATTCTATACGTACCGCAGGTTACGTTAATAACCGTCCCACCGTACTCTCTGATTAAGTCCGATTTGACCTCTGCACTCTCATCGAGAGCAGCTGATATCTTCTCAATGAATTGAGGATTGGCCAACATGAACTGGTCAATCAACACCAAATCACCACTCTCTATCGCGATGCGCTCGCGTTGATTACCGCTTTCAGCACTCTGACGTGGGTGACGACGGCCGTGTCTCTGGCCTCTTCCTCTCGACGACCGCCCACCGCCACCGCGGTTAGAGCGTCGCTGGCCTTCTCTTTCTCTTCTCATACGAAACTTTCCGTTGGAAACTAGACTGTGTTTTTAAGACTCCCTGTTAAGGCTAAGTGATATGAGCCCAACTGGTTAAGAATATTGGCAGAACTATACCAGAACGGGTGCTGTGTGTCACATAGCAGTTGACTTGAGGAGCATAAAAAGCTTCGTGTAGAGTAGGGCGTCGCAGTTCTCTCTATCTCTAAGAGGCCAAAAATGTGCGGAAGTTACA
>CAZZLV010000291.1:0-2854 GCA_964655155.1 uncultured Bdellovibrionales bacterium | reverse complement strand
TAAAGTGATTTTAGCCAGATGCGCCGTTTTCGGGCCCGCAACTGCCGAATTTAGGGTTAATGTTTCCACCCCGCTTTGCTCCGCAAAGCCGACCCTTAATAGGGGCTAACGCTACAGTCGAAGCACGTGCTGAGTAGTTACCTTGCCTCATTCATCCTATAGCGATTGGCAAAAGTCCGGGTCAATAAAATTGGCATGACTTTTTCAATTAAGCGAGCTTTAAGCGATCCCATCCTCTGGAGATGCAGTAACAGCACCCCATCCAGCTAATGCTAATCAGCACTGCGGTTGTAGGCGAAAATTGAAGAATAGACCTCCCTAGATGCAGCTCACCGTACAACCTTACAGGCCCCAAGAGACAAAACATGAGTGCCCACATCCGCAACGGCTTGCTACCAAAATACTCTAACCACTGACACCGCAGGGAGAAGTGCCGCAAGGCACCAAGAAGAGTACCACAACACACCACACTCAAAGCGGCAAACGCCGGATTAAGTCGCATCTTGTTAGGCCAGCCACTGACCAACATAGTCACTACGAGCAGCGCCAACCAAATCCTTAGCCTTTGTCTGATCTCAAGAGCCGACGCCGAATTGACCAGCGCTCCTCCAAGTAATATCGGCAACCAGAAAACCGCCATCTTATACCCGCCAAGATACTGAGTTATAGGCTCAGGTATAAGCTCAAGGCGCGCTAAAACTATATACGCAGCCAGTATACCGACAACTGCACTCCAGATTCCACGCCTCCCCAATCCAATAATGCACAATGCAGGAGCCGTTAAGACTGCATTTAGCATCATTTCGTCCATCCCCAAAAATCTACGCACAGAAAACGGGGTAATAATTAGTGATACAAGCACCATTTGACCTATGCGTGTAGCGATCCGACGCCACAAGATCCAGTTACACAGACTCTGATAGCGCTGACACACTAGCGCCAAGGAGATGCCACTGGAAAAGAGAAATAAGCTCAGAACTAGATCACCTGGAAGCAGCTTATTAGGAACATTGTGAGCTAGCAGCAGGGGTAGTGTATCGGATAATGTCAGGGTAAAGCTAAAAAAGAACATCCCTGCCACAGCGATTCCGCGCAGGAGATCGAGCTGCGCGTCGCGCGACACTCTGCTATCGGGATGCTTCGAAGTGCTCAATTTCAGGGAGTCCATATTTACAGAAAAAACCCCTTTTCACGAACGGATGCGATCAGCTGTACCACCCGATCGCGAGGATAGCTGGCAACTAGCAGGGTCTCAAGCGCGGCGCAGGTCATCGGCGCAATAACCTGTGCCAGCACTGCTCGTTCTTCTGGTGCCAAGTTAAACGATTCGTGGAGTGCGCTGGTGACACGCCCACTACCCACAGCCTGTTTACGAGCCAACGGACTTACCTCTAGCCGTTCTCGACTACCACTAATCGATGCGGTCAGAGCTTCAACAAATCCGGTCTTCCACAAGGTAAAGAGCGTCCGCAAGCACTCATGCTCATTGACAGCTGAACGTTCGTGAAGAGTGTCAAAGGTGGTCCCTTGCGAACCGAATGCGGCTAAAACTTTAAGCATCTCTGCACATTCTCCATCGGGTGCTGAGATATCGCGACCACTGTAACGTTCAATCAAGCGTACCGTAGATTCCGTATCATCTAGCGCCTTTTCTACAGGGATGTACGAAGCGACGAAGATCAAGCTCTTAAAAATCTTACTACTCAAACCTCGATCAAGTTGCAGCGATTCACGGCATAGCAAGGTTTCACGAAACATCCGATTACGAACGATATCGATCACCTGCTCGCGTGCTATTATATTGTCGTCTAATGCAGTTAAGACCTCATTTAGCTGTGGCGATAGATCTTCTGATGACATCATCACCACTCGAGACTCAGAAACAAACTGCAAACCTGCCCCACGAACATCTTTCATAAAGTCGCTAAACATCTGCGCCGAGTTGTACGCGCCCAGGAACTCCTGAACCAAGTAGGCTGGCTCTGAATTCTTGAGTCGGTCGGCAGCTTCACTCACATAGGGTGTTATCAAGCTCGACTGCTCAACAACGAGCGCCAGAAATGCCATCGCATTCTCGAGGCGCACCACATCGTCCTCGTTCTCAACAAATGAGGCTCCGACCTGCAATATATCGCGCAGAGCGCCACGCTGCCTCCAGCCAGGTAAGGTGTTGTAACTGACAAACAGCACACCATGTGGCACAAGTGCTGCAACACTACGATTAAGGATCTCCTTCTGCACTGCAGGGGCTACCCACGAATATACACCGTGACAGATAACATAGTCATAGTGAGAGCTTGTTGGCTTGTATTGCGAAATATCCCCGACAATAAGCTCGATGTTTTTTAGTCCTAAACTAGCGATATCTGCGCGTCCCTGCTCAATCAAACTCGCGTCTATATCAATACCCACAAAAGAGCTCTCCGGATACTGTGCTGCAAGTGGGATAATATTGCCGCCATCACCACATCCGATCTCAAATAGGGCACAACGATCCGCCGGCGCCGCGTTTATCCCGTATAGACGTGCAAGCGCACCGATACGCGCCGGATGGGTCTCCTTTCTAGCAAATGTCTTGTAAGGATAAGCTGACATCAGCGTCTTTAATTATTCTAAATTCGGCAGTTAAGGAGAGCGAAATTGGTGCAGGTGGCTAAAAGAACCAAGGATTTTGAACTTTTCTCAAGGCTTGAACCCTGACACCGTCAGGGTGAGCAGCGAAAATTCAAAAGCCGCAGTGATTTTAGCCAGATGCGCCGTTTTCTGGCCCGCAACTGCCGAATTTAGGATTATTGTTAACTATAGTGATTTGCAAAAGTCCGTGCCAGTAAAACTAGCAAGGCTTTTGCCGTAA
>CAZZLV010000290.1:0-2855 GCA_964655155.1 uncultured Bdellovibrionales bacterium | reverse complement strand
GATTTTGAACATCCGCGCCATTTTCATCCTCCTTAACTGCTGAATTTAGGATGATCGCACTAAGTTGTTTCAGGTACCGATGCTAGCAGGTCTTTCCACGGATGCTTTAAAATCGCCAAAGTTACCTGTAAAAACCCCTTTAGGGGGCCTGGAATTCATATGTGCCCGAGCTCTGATGTCTTTTACCGGCGCCTGCTTGGTTGTGTCTATTTGCGTTGGCAGCGCAGTAGCTCAAAATAGAATTGAGGCATCCAGCACCACTACGAGTATCTGCACCTGCCCAGAAAGCAGCTCGTGCCCATCATTAAGTTGTGGGCAGCTTTTGGGAAACTTTTGCTTCGATTGCTCTGTTGTCTTGGGGCAGATATTTGGCAGATGTAATACTGGATGCAACTCTCCCTGGTTTCAAGCGAGGTTGAACCACTGCGGCTGCCCTCCATCCCCGTCATCGACTCCATCCAGCCCCTCAAATCCAGCGCCAACTTCAGCGCCTCCAAGCGCAACTTCAACCAGCTCACAGGCATCTGATGTAGCCCAGCTGGAGTGATGGCCGGTATTAGTCGGGAGATACCCTTGCTATGGCCACAAGAAAAGGCGCAGCTGCTCAGCAAAAATACGCCAGCCCCGATCAGGGGGTGCAGTATTTTGGGTGAGTAGTTAATTTTTCCACCCCGCTTTGCTCCGCAAAGCCGCCCCTTAATAGGCCTAACGCCACAGTCGATGCACGTGCTGAGTAGTTACAAAAAATTTAAGACCGTTAAGCAGTTACTCTTTGAGGTTATCCGAAAAACGGCAGAAACTGGACTAAAGAGCCATTTGGTTGTACGACTTACCCCATGAACAGCACTATCTCGGCTAGGGCCTTCGCCCCAGCCCACATCACCGGTTTTTTTGTAATCTTCAAGGATGGTTCTACAGGCGCTGGGCTTAATCTTGCTGACGGCGCTGAGACGACAGTAGCAGTGCACGAGACACCCGGAGATGTAGAGGTGGTGATAAACGGGGTCGACACAGAAGCCTTGGTGTCACGTCGAGTGGCCACTGCTTTCCAAGGTGCTATTGCGCAGCGGCGTATTACAGTCGCCACCACTACAGCTTTCCCGGTTGGCTACGGATTTGGAATGAGCGGTGCCGGAAGCTTTTCGCTCTCGCTGGCGCTCAACGAGGCCCTCGGCACCAACAAGAGCTACACCGAGTGTATGCAGATAGCAGCGGATGCCGAGATCGCCTGTGGCACCGGACTGGGAACTGTGATGACCCAACAATTCTCGGGCTTTCTGATCGGCCAAGAGCCCTACCCGAGCCGCGCCGCTCGCCAAGTTACCTGTTCCGAGGACACAGTGGTCTGCTGCTTTCTTGATCCGATTAAAACAAGCTCGATTATCTCCGATCGATCCTGGAAAGAGCGTATTAACGCGATTGGACTTGAGTGCATGGTGGAGATCAACAGAACGCCAACGGTAGCTCGTTTTCGGGAACTTTCACGTTACTTCACCTTTGCGACGGGACTCGCCAGCGAGCGCGTGCGTCAAATCATGGAAGATGTACAGAGTGCCAGTATGGCGATGTTAGGTCAAACGCTCTATGCTTTTGTTCACCGCGCTGAAGCACCGGAGATTGAATCACGTTTCCGTGCTTATAACGGTCGCACAACGACGGCAGCACTCGGAGATAGACCTGCGGTGATTATACAAGCTAGTGCGTATTAGTTGTCCTCTCATTTATTTATAAGGTTATCACTATGGCTCTTGTACCCAAAGATCACCCCCGCTATACATCACTGATGGCGCGCTACGCTGTAGCCGATGGAATCAAATCAGGAGTCACAACGATTACTGGATTAACAGCGCATGGCCGTGGTGAGGCGTTTGATTATCTGCTTGGGGAAAGATCTCACGCGTTTGCCGATCGAGCATCCAAGGCTGCTGCTGCGGCGATCTTACTTGCAAAGCGCCCTGTGATCTCTATCAACGGCAACAGCGCAGTCTTGGCACCAAAAGAGATGATCTCCTTGGCAAAGAGTTCGGGTGCCCTACTTGAAGTTAATCTCTTTTACGATACCGGAAAGCGTCGCGCCAAGATCGGCGCGTTGTTTAAATCGAAGTACAAGGTTAGTTTACTCGGTGTAAAGCCCGATAAACGCATCAAAGGGCTATCATCGCATCGAGCGCTAGTTGATTCACGTGGGATCTACGGCGCTGATGTTGTCCTGGTTTCAATAGAAGACGGAGATCGCACGTTGGCGCTAAAACATGTCGGCAAATCGGTGATCGCTATCGATCTCAATCCGTTCTCGCGCACCCCGCAAACGGCCGATATATCTATCATTGATAACGTACAGCGCGCTTTCCCACTAATTGAGAAACACGTCCGTGAATTGCGTGGGGCACCACGCTCTAGGCTGCAAGGGATACTCTCTCGCTACAACAATAAGGCCACACTCAAGGCAGCGATTGAGAGAATTCGCAGAGGCGATAGCGTTTTACAAAAGTCCGTAGCGATAAACGCTGCGCGAGTGATCTTTAAAAAGAATCACTAGCGCAGGGTTTATTGAACCTAAATTCGGCAGTTGCGGGCCCGAAAACGGCGCATCTGGCTAAAATTACTTCGTCTTTTTAATTTTCGGTGCTCACCCCTGACGGTGCCAGGGTTCAAGCCTTAAGAAAAGTTCAAAATACTTCGTGCTTTTAGCCATCTGCACCATTTTCGTTCTCCTTAACTGCCGAATTTAGGTTGAAACTTGACGCATGAACCACAACGTTTAAAACCGGTGAGTAGTTACAATTCTTTTTTTGGCTCTTCGCGGAATCGAGTGGGTAGAATTGGCGTTTCCGGACGTGAACATGCACGTGCAC
>CAZZLV010000289.1:0-2871 GCA_964655155.1 uncultured Bdellovibrionales bacterium | reverse complement strand
GCCATCGAGTGGTGGGATAACGGTTGTGCAAAAAGCCCAAGAGCCCGATTCAGCCAGCGTTTCAGGGGTTAGTGACAGTTGAGTTGATGACATTGGAATTACGCTCTTCAGAATATCCTATTTTGCGCCAGAAGGTAAGAAAATACCTGATGGAGCAAGTAGTTGCTTGAAATAAAGCAACAACACATTTTTTTTATCGATTATCATCCTAAATTCGGCAGTTGCGGGTCTGAAAATGGCGCATCTGACTAAAATCACTTTGTCTTTTGAATTTTCGGTGCTCACCCTAACGGTGCCAGGGTTCAAGCCTTAAGAAAAGTTTAAAATACTTTGTGCTTTTAGCCATCTGCACCATTTTCATCCTCTTTAACCACCGAATTTAGGATTATACAGACTAACAGTAAGATCTCTTTCTTTATGGCCGCGCGGCGCTTGTTGGGCATAGTGTTCACTCCATCCTGGCTTAGGGTCGCTCAGGCAGAGCTTTTAAGGGGCCAAGTCTACTCAGTATCACTTTACGCAGTGCCGCTGCCCGTGGGTTGTATACATGAGCACTCTGGAGTGGTCGAGGACTCAGAGACGTTACGTAAGGTGATGCAAAGCACTCCCGTGAAGTGGATCCATCATGGACTAGGCGTAGAGATATCAGTGGTGATTCCACAGGTTTGTTGCTATCGGGCTGCTTTTGTTGTGCCGACTGGTCTAGAGCATGCTTCAATGAAGGATATTCTAGCCTCGTATCCGCTCGATCTACCGGGAGATTCAGGTTCCCTAGTCGTTGATTCATCTGCTCATGCGGTTAGTACAAATGGTGAGCGTTCAGTGATGGTTCTAGCCGCGCGTCGCAGCTCCCTAGAGACTTACGCACAACTTTTCAAAGGGCGAGAGTGGTGCCTTAGCGGCATAACAACTGGAGAGATAGCGCGCTATAATCTCTGGAGACTACAGTATCCAGAGCTTGATACTCAGGTAGTGCTTGTATGTTCAGCAGACACGGATTCACAAGAGTTTAGTATGTGGAACCGAGGTGTATTAGTTGCTAGTGATACGCGCTACAGATATCAGCGTGCGCGAAGTCAAAGTGACTGCGACAGCGGAGCAGGAGAGATATTTGACACAGCGACTGACCAACTAGAGCAAAAACTTATCAGGATGATTGAGCGAGCGCAGATCACTGGGAGGCCAATTGAGCGGATATTGCTTGGCGGAGCGTTGCGGCATGATCTGCATCTGCAAGAGCGCTTGGGTAGATTAACAAGAATACCGAGTGAGAACTCTACTCGGGTTGATCGATACATGAGAATCGGGCGGAAAATCGGAGATGGATGCTCCTTTGGGGTTGATGGGGCGCACAAGGTCGGATTGTTTGATGATGTACTTGGAGCGATCGCGCCCAGCGTTTTTTCTTTGCATGCCAAGAAGATTAGGGGAAGAGATGATCGCCATCAACCTTATCCCTGAAAGCGTTGCTGCTGCAAGGCGCGCGCGCGTGCGTGCTAAATGGCTACTCGTAATACTGATACTACTGGCAAGCGCTGTAGCCGTGTTAGCTTGTTCAGCTTATATTGCTGAGCGTATTAGAGGTGCCGATGCTGATAATAGACTGGAACTATCCAGCCAAATTGCCTCGACACAGCAAAAGCTTCTCAGGAGTACAAAGGATTTAGAATACGAGAAGTTGCGAGAGCAGCAGAATAAATCTGCACAGTTGACCAAAGTATTAGTCTTTGAGCAGATGATAAAGGTCGTAAGCTCGATCCCCCAGCACGTTACCTTATCCTCGCTGCGAATTAATCAAGAGCAGATAACTCTTTCCGGTGTGGCCAACAGCCGTTCTGATATAGCTGAGCTTGTTAGTGCGCTTCGCGCACAATTCCAGACAACAGATATCTCAATTGAGATACTCAAGGATATTGCTCTGGAGCGATACATGCTTCAGGAGTTTGTTATTCGGGGAGAGCGACCAAACTTAGAAAATAGAGGATTTTAAGATGCTCCGGCTGAACTTAGAGAGAAGCATAGACTTGCTGATTAGTTTCTTTGCAGACAAGTTAGAGAGGTTATCGGCGCTCCAGTTCCGCGTGATTTGTGTCCTGCTGGTTGCATCGGGAGTGGCTGTTTTATGTTGTGGGCCGTTTCAGTCATGGCGGCGCAGAGTCTATATTGATCGTAGCGAGGATTTGGTAGAGCTGCATAGAAAGTATCAGCTGTATCGCCGACAGCTTACTGAGGTTGAGAAGAATTTATCTGATTTTCGCCGATCGCAGGTGGAGATCCGGGAATATGCCGAAGGGGGACAGCTAGATTTAGTTCACGCGATTGACCGTGCAGCATTGCAGAGTGCCGTGCGTGTTGAGGGAGTACAAGCGGAGCGATTTGGAGGCGCTAACAGGCAGGGCGCGCGCCGACGTCACCAGGTGCTGATTTCAGGGGACTTTTCGGGGCTCTCTGCTTTCGTTGCAGATATATCGCAAGCGCATTCGTCGGTTGTGCTGATTGAGGTTGAAGTTAAATCGCCTGGGTGGTCTTATCCGCTGCAGCCGCTTGCCGCAAAATTATCGATAGAAAGTGAGTGAGTGCTGTAGTGATTTGCAAAGGTCCGTGGCAGAAAAACTAGTAAGGCTTTTGCCGTAAATCACTATAGCTTGTTGTTTTGATCTGCGTCCACGAATCGATGGCGTTTTCTGAGAGCCATTATCTTAAATTCGGCAGTTGCGGGCTCGAAAACGGCGCATCTGGCTAAAATCACAGCGGCTTTTGAATTTTCGGTGCTCACCCTGACGGTGCCAGGGTTCAAGCCTTAAGAAAAGTTCGTAACACTTTAGCACTTTGCCGAGATCACAATAAAAAACAGCAGCCCCGCAGGGGCTG
>CAZZLV010000288.1:0-2885 GCA_964655155.1 uncultured Bdellovibrionales bacterium | reverse complement strand
AGTGATTTTAGCCAGATGCGCCGTTTTCGGGCCCGCAACTGCCGAATTTAGGTTATTACAGAATATCGAATTATTTGTGGGTCTAAGGCTATGCTAGGACAGGTCTATGAGATCCAGTCTCTCCCGCCAGAATCATCACTGAGTTGCATGCCAACTCAAGACACAACAGGTCTCGGGGGCCCAACTTTATTCGACGACGTTCCTCTTCAGTGCGACCGGTAACGATACGCAGCCAACAGGTCTCCTCACCGTTTAGTTTGCCCTGCTGCCCGCGGGGTTTATCACGATACAGCTTCACAAGGGTATCGGACTCACTCTCAACAGCACCGCTCTGAAGGATTACATTTTCATCGAGAGATTCCACACCGTAGAGAAATGCGCGGGTGGTAGCCCAAAGGCCCCCGATAGCGTCGATCGGTAGCAGCATATCAAGGCTGCCCGGCGCGCCTGGTGTCTCCAAGCCATTGGTTGCCGGAATGTAGAAAAGTCTCAGGCCGTCCGATTCAGGGATGAGTTGCAAACGACCGAATGATTTCGTTATCGAAAACGTTACACCACCACGATACATAAAACCTCTAGCCCCCGCGCTTTTCTCGAAAACCTAGCCGCTTGTCCGTGAGATACCTATTGACCCGCAATTTTCTAACAATACTTTTATCAACTATTAAAGGCAAGACGACGTTATACCCAGTTTTTTCGAGGGTTCTATTTGCGAAGCTTAAACGGCCCGGCTTTAGGCCCTGCCCCTCCCTTTTTCTGCTGCGCATCCAATTCCTTACGTGGCGGAGCCTTAGCTAGCGTAGTTACCATACCCCGAGAACGGCCAGGAGCTTTATCAACGTTAACTTTAAATGAGCTAGCAGCAGCGGCACCTCCAGAATCCACGTTTTTTCGGTCAATTACCGGGGTCCTTGGGGACTCCCCAGGAGTCTGAGATACTCCCACCTGCTCCTTACGTTTTGGAGCAAATCTTTCTGCCGTCTCACCCTCCTCCTGAGCCAAAATCTGCTCATCAACCCAATCTGCTAGACCTACTTCGTCGAGCTCAAAACGTTCGGGTTGAACGATGCATTCACGGCCCTCCCAGGTCTCTGGAATCTCCGCGTTAAACCAGAAGGAACGTCCCTTTACAATCCTACCGTTACCGAGATCAAACCACGCCAACCCCTTTTCGGCTGACATTTCATGTTTCAGCTCTTCAGCACTTACTAGATCCTTCTCATCCTCTGAATAACTAACAGTTTGAGATTCACCGCCGGAACGACGGGCGTTGATATCTAACGCACCCTTCATCGTACTCGAGGACACTCCGGTAGTGACCCCGGCTCCTACCGAGCGCTTTGTCGATGTAATCTTCCCAAACCACTCTGTCATATCTGCCGCTGTTCTGTTATCACCGATTCGCATCATGACTTTGAGGTTCACATTAGCCATTACACGCTCATAAAATGATTCACTCAATCCCATCGTTGTATCGGTCAATCCACCTGTCGATTGGGCACCGAACAGGAGCGCAAATCTTCCACGGCGCGCGAGCTCAAATAGATTCGCCCACGTGGGACCGAACGTTGAGGAGCCCTCATCAATAATAACCAGGTGTGGATCCTCAAGATTGTGCGCACGAGAAGAGGTAATCTCCCCAATAGACACCTCAAGATCCTCTCTAAAGACTTTGACCATCCGTGCGGCACTCTCTGCTTCCTCGAGCCGCGGCAGCATAAAATATATAATCTTACCCCGAAGGATAGCATCGGTAAGGACGAGATCCGTATACTTAGTACAAAAAACACTCCCAGCTGCGCTGCCCGATATCGCATGAAGCTCCGAGGCAATACCTCGAAGATTCTCGGTAATACGCGAAGAATCAAGGGAACCCTTAGGATTGCGGTAGCTCGACGCAAGATGACCAAGCTCAACCATGGCCTGACGCGCGCCAATCTTATGCAACATATTGCGCAACTGTGGGTAGGCTATTTGAAATGCTGAGAGCGCTACCGCAATGTCGCGAATCGACCACGACAACCCGAAGCTCTCCATTGCTCGCACCATTCGGTAGATTGAATCAGCGGCGAGCCTGTCGTAGTGCTTGGTAGTGCTTTGGTCTGAAGTCGGAGGCAGTCCTGCTCGCAGAACCTTGCGCGCCTTTACATCAGCACGCTGATTAGTCATCACAAAATTGTAGGCGTGAACCGATTCAAACGGATCGATAACTATCAGATCCTCAATGCGGCCGGTTATCAGCGCCATCAAAATGATATGAGCCAGAGTCGCAGAATCGCGCTTTGCATCTATAAATGTGCAGCCACTGGCTCTACCCCGGGCCATTTGCTGAAAAATTAAAGATTCTAACCACAGGGTCTTGCCAACTCCAGTCTTGGCAAATACAGCACCGTGAGTACAGATTTCGTCATCATCAACCCATAACGGTTCTCCCGTATCGAGCTCAAAACCAACGAGATATCGATCAATCATCTTCTTGTTGCGCCTACGGGCGTCATCGATAGCACGCGAAAGACAACTCCTGTCTGGCGGCATACCTAGAACCGGGCGCCCACCTCTCAGAGCCGATTCTGCGCGGCGCTCCCTCTCTAATGCCATCTGCTTTCCAAAGCTGAAAGCGCCCATACCCAAGGCGTAAGCTGGCAGAATACCAAGTCCCCATAGTAGCATCGGATCTAGAGTTCCCCCAAGCGGCGACGCCGCTGCACCCAAAGCGCCCAGAGTGGCGAGACCACCTTTAAAGAGGGTTGCCTTGAGCTCCTCTTCCCTGGCTGCCTTTAGATCCGTCTTTTTATACTCGCGTGCCATGACTGTGTAGCTCGTATCCTATGATCCTAAATTCGGCAGTTGCGGGCCCGAAAACGGCGCATCTGGCTAAAATCACT
>CAZZLV010000287.1:0-2923 GCA_964655155.1 uncultured Bdellovibrionales bacterium | reverse complement strand
TTCCGAGCATTTTTCACGGCGAGCGCAGCGAGCTTCGTGAAAAATACGGACTAGGTGAGTCCAACTAACCAGATCTTAACTTGTTAGCTAGAGCCGCAATCTCCTGAATCCCCGTAGGTTATGAAAATCAGGCTCGAAATCAAAGGCTCCTGCCGAAGATATATACACTGGACTAATGCCGCCACAGAGCGCTAGCGTAGCCTGGAATTGCACTTCCATACCTGGAGACACCGGCAGCTCAACAAACGGCAGCCGGATTACCCCGATCCACGAATCAGCGCCTCGAACCACATGCACCCCAACACCGGCCGGAATGCGCTCAGGGCGTCGCTTGCGGTAGCTCGCAAAATCCGAGTACCACCAAGCACCCTGTGCGGTGATATGAGCCTCAAAGTATGAGCCGTCGCCCAAAAGGATAAACAGTTCGGCTGTATCTCCACCGGTCTCTGGCTCGGCTAGGTTGGCAATGAATCGCCCGTAGTGTTCTACAGATACAACAGTTGGAGCTTTAGGGATCTCCGCTACATAAGCAAGATGGGTAGAGTCGCGACAGATAGAAAAACAAAATGGCTTTTCAAGATGCCCTCCGCACCAATCGGTCGTTACCTCACTGCGCGCAACTGCGATAAGCGCCGACCAATTCGAAGTATCATCGACAACTATGCAGCTTGTTGCCAGTTCACTCATATCGACACTCGCTTGGAAAACTCCATACTCATTTTCCACCGACATTCCTAACACTGGAAAATTAGTCTTCTTGTTTTTAGCCCGCCTCTGCGGGCCCTTACTATATTGATTTGCAAAAATCCGTACCAGTAAATCTGGCAAGGCTGTTTTGCCGTAAATCACTATATGTTCTTTTTTTTTGATTCGCGTCCGCGAATCGATAACGTTTGCCAATAACCTTTATACCACTAAAGACCTCTCAAAAACGCCATAATCTTCCACTTGACCGTTGGTCTGATATCCAAGTGGAAGATTAGGCTAGGCTTACATCACCCTTGCCTGCCTCTTAGCCCCTGCAACTCTTACTGGCACGACTTTAGTGAGCCCATCGGCGTAGCTCTGTAGCTCTCGTGGAAGGTCACTACGGCCTCCTCTGATGTAATCAGCTGCTAGGGCGCGACCAACCTTTACCGCATCAAGGCTACGGCTTTCAGTGAGAAAGCGAAACAGAAAGATCGCTAAGCTCTTTAGCTCGATCGATGCTCTTCGGCCTACCTGCGCATACAACCAATCGCTCCATTCCATAAACCCCAGAAATGGATTATCCATGCCCTCCCAGATAAGCGCACGCGAGTTTGCAAAATTACCGCTATTCGCAACTAAATCCCAGTAGCGCGCAAAGCGGCTCATCCGTTGCAGATCAAGGAAAGTAAGCATACTAGTTGCCAAAACCTCATAGGGCGGCTTATCACTAAAACGCATCTGATAGCGATCTGTGTGGCGCACTATCGGCGTACCTCGCAGACGTTTTAGAATTCCGACTTGAATCTCGTGGGGATTTAGCTCTACCAGCAGATTAAATCCCTGCGAAAAGCTCTCAAGCCCCTCTCCTGGCAAACCAACTATAAGATCAACGTGAAGGTGGGCTGCCGTGTTGTTACGCAGGAAGCGGATGTTATCGATAAGTTTTGGGACATCCTGCCTTCGACTGATCAAGGCGCCGACGTCCGGATTCAAGCTCTGAACTCCGATCTCAAGTTGCAACGTCCCAGGAGGAAATGCAGCTACTGTTTCTCGCAGCTGTTGAGGGAAACGGTCTGGAACCATCTCAAAATGCACAAAAAGCCCTGGCTCGATTCGTGCTCGGAAGAACTCGAGTATCTCTGTTGCGATACGTACGTTGAGATTAAAGGTGCGATCGACGAACTTAAATGTCCGCGCCCCTCGACGATAAAGAGTATCAAGCTCAGCTAAAACGCGACGATGGTCAAACTGTCTGACCGGAATATCGACCGAGGAGAGACAAAACTCGCAGGTGAAGGGACAGCCACGCGATACTTCAACGTAGATAACTCTAGACGCGATATCACTTTCAGTGTAAAGCGAATAGGGAAGATTCACAGAATCGAGTGCTGGTAACCCAGCATGGATCACCTTTTCAACCGGCCTATCGCCCGATAGTAGCTCGCCGCAGAGCTTTGCGAATGCGAGATCCGCTTCTCCCGTAATCAGATAATCACTTATCTGGACGAGCTCCTGCCCTTCATATTCGTAACTAACCTCAGGGCCACCGATAACAACAACGATCTCCGGCCGCACCTTGCGCAGGATCGACACCACTTCTTGAGTGCGCACGGCATTCCAGATGTAGACCCCGAATCCAACGATGCAGGCTCCGCTCTTAATCACTACTTCGGCGATCTCATGCGCCGGCTGCGCGTTCTCAAACTCAGCTAGCTGGCATCTCGTTTGCAGAATGCCGAGATTGGCGAAGAGATATCGTAGCCCAAAAGATGTGTGAATATAGCGAGCATTTATTGTGGCGAGTAATATGTCGGGCATAGCTTTGAGAGCCTTCACCATTAATCGCCCATATGGTACGCCGACTCTAGGGGATATCTCAATCCCGTTAAACTGCGATTGATGAAAAAGCTGCTCACGGTGATGCCACAAATAAAATGTCGTAACTACTCACCGTTTTTACACGTTGTGGTTCAGGCTTCATGTTTTAATATCGCCATTTCGTTGTTCATTCTTTCTTGTCATCCCCTGATCGGGGATGCGGTATTTTGGGTGAGTAGTTAATTTTTCCACCCCGCTTTGCTCCGCAAAGCCGCCCCTTACTAGGGGCTAACGCTACATTTGATGCACGTGCTGGGTAGTTACAAAATGTCTACGATTGGCAAACTGAACAGGAGTATAATCCTAAATTCGGCAGTTGCGGGTCTGAAAATGGTGCATCTGACTAAAATCACTT
>CAZZLV010000286.1:0-2938 GCA_964655155.1 uncultured Bdellovibrionales bacterium | reverse complement strand
AATTCGGCAGTTAAGGAGAACGAAAATGGTGCAGGTGGCTAAAAGCACCAAGGATCTTTAACTTTTTGGAGGCTTTAACCTAAATTCGGCAGTTGCGGGTCTGAAAATGGCGCATCTACCCAACCGATCAAGTCATTACCCTTTAACTCGAATAATATGCAAACCCTCATCAGCGACAACAATAGCCAGCTCACCATCAGCGATTACTCCGACTGCAAAATCAAGCAGATGCGACTTGCCCACCTGCGTGTAAACCTCACGTTTATTGGCGCTACCAAAGAGATCCTCATATAGAATAATCTGCGAGCTACCGAGTGCCACAAGGAATTGCTTAGCTGCCACTCGCACACTTCGGAACTTGGTAAAGTTAAAGTTCTTCAGATCTCGATCGATCAATTCAAGAGCAAATCGAGACTCACCACTACGCTTTTTGACGAGGCTAATGCGGCCCTGTGCCATCTCTCCGTAATTTGGGTGCCAACCATCACCGATAATCACCATCGGCTCGCTGTCACTGCCGATACTCTCCACTCCACGCACACCGCGGTACGATGGTAAAAGTGTGCGCTCACCACTAGGCTGAATTAATAAAAGATCCCCGTCCTGGCCCTGACTATCGCCGTATGAGCGCCCAACAACGAGAGCATCTCCGATACAATCAAAGGAATCGCCCATCCGTAACTGTACCTTTTCCGAAAAGCGCCACTGCCCACCTGCAGCGGCACTGGAAGGCACTAGCTCTCCAATGACCGTGTTATATTTGGACTCAAATAGTCCGATCAAAACCTTGCCACCACACTCTCGTAGCTGTGTTACCTGCGGTCGCTCAGATACTCTCTCATATACCACTTTTAATGCCGAACGAGACCTGCCAAGCCCATGTTTATCGAGGGTATGAACCCGGATCGGTGGTGTCAGATCCCCTCTACCCATCCCGGTAGCTATTACGTACACATCACTAAGAGCGATAACTCCCATAACCTGGCCGGGAACTGCTACTACTGCGCGCTCATGAGCAGAACCTGCTGTGATCGCAAAAAATCGCAGCAGCTTTGAAGATGCATCATACGCCGCTATCTCACCAGTTCCTATTGCAAAAACAGCGGTTACACCTTGAGTTCCAGGAATCTGTGCAACACCAAGCTGCACTCCGAAAGAGAGGCCAACAATAAAGGCGATCAAAAACTGTGGAACCATCTTTTTCAGACTAGATATTCTCATATTCACCACGAATCGGAACCAAGGGGATTAAACACATCCCAGGGATTGATAACACAAAGGCTACAATGTAGAGATTCGTATAGCCAAGTAATTCAACTAGCCGTCCAGCCTCTCCACCGATAAGCGTTCCCGGAACAGACATGATAGCGCTACCTATGGCATAGTGCGTGGCGCGAAATTCCTTCGAGCAGGTTGAGAGCAGGAACACCAATAAAGCAGCACTTCCGAGCCCTGCAGCGATCTGCTCGATGCCGTGAATCGCGGCGATAGCACTGACACCCCACAGACTAGCTGGATCGGGCTTAGCTACCGAGAGCCAGACATAGAGCCAGATATTAAGATTCATCATGATACTAAGTGGCCACAACGCCCTGCGCAGACCAACTCGATTAATCCACCATCCACCGAGCATTGCTCCAGCGATAGTGCCGGCAGCGCCTACAAACCCCGCAATCCAGGCATACTGCTCAGTTGAGATCCGCAACTCTCTTATCAGAAACGGTGTGACCATTGAAAAAAGCACCTCATCACCTAACTTGTACAGGATGATAAAACTAAGGATACGCCCGACCTTACGCTGTGCTATGTAGCTCTTAAAACCATCTCTGAATACTCTTCCTGCTCGCCCTAAAGCGGATATCGCTGGATCCTGGGTGGATTGCAGACTGCTTTGTGGCAAGATCCGTGCGTGCAGCAGCGCAAGCCCTAACAAAACACCCCCAGCGATGCAAAACGTCGGAATCCAGGCTATCGCCGGATTACTACCAACTGTGCGTGCTGTTGACCAAGCTACTACTCCAACCAATCCGCTACGGGCAAACACCATCGCCAATCGATACGCTAACACTCGATACCCAGAAAGCAGCGCTTGCTGCTCACGCGAGGGGATCGCCTCAAGGTAGTACCCATCTATAGCTATATCGTTGGTCGCCGCAACAAAAGCCATCACCAGAAATACCAGAGCTATGGATCGCAAGTATGACTGGGGATCGCTTGAAATACCCGCTTGGTACGAGAGGTACCCCACTAGAAATGTCAGCAGAGCCAGCGCCAACTGAATAACCACCTGCCAGCGCCGCTTAGTCCACCAACCATCAACAAGCGGCGCCCAAAGAAACTTAAAGTTCCAGGGCAAGCCTAGGTAATTGAGATAGCCAAGATAGAGCTCGCGAACCCCTAGCTGAGTAAAATAGAGACTGGAAAGGATCCGCACTACCATGTAGGGCAATCCCTCGGCGAAATAAGTCGTATTTACCCAGAGCAGCGTGCGCCTGTCAGGGTTTTTGGCTGAAATGCTGGGATGTTGAATACTATCGCTCGACTGCTGCACAGCGAGCAGGGTACACCAATATAACTCACAGTCAAAGACCGCCAGCTATAAGCTAGATTGCTCTGCTAAAGACACGATTTGGGTTACACTTTAGCACTTTGCCGAGATCACAATAAAAAACAGCAGCCCCGCAGGGGCTGACCATCGCGCCGGAGTTAATTCCCGTCCCGTTAGGGCGGGAATCCGGCGCCATATGATTCGATATGCAGAAGGTAGGTAATAGCGATTAAGCAGTTGGCATCGGAGGTAATTTGCCAGTGATGATGTAAGCTTTAATAGCCTCGACCACAGCTGGCGGGTTCAATAACTTAACGCACCACTCATAACTTTAGGGGCTCTTCGTGGAATCGAGTGGGTAGAATTGGCGTTTCCGGACGTGAACATGCA
>CAZZLV010000285.1:0-2968 GCA_964655155.1 uncultured Bdellovibrionales bacterium | reverse complement strand
CTCCTTAACTGCCGAATTTAGGTTAATGATTGCATCCCATTCCTCTTCACTTCGATACCTTCTCATCGCCACTAATCCTCCATCTGTCTTGCTCTGCGTTAATCGCAGCTAGACTGTGATTTCCAACTGGGATCTCTACTTTGATTGGCGATACGCCGAAAAGATGCCTAGTTAGGGGCGCTTACGCTTATGCCAACTCGCATGTTCGTTCGTCACTGTCTAGTTCATGAATCTCTGCTTTTCTGATACAACTTGGGGATGAATTGGATTTTCCCTGCCATAATATGACAAAGCTAGAGCATCATTCCAGACATAACGCACTGAAACTCTTTATTCAGTTCCTTCTCCTTCACAAAAAAATGTATGGCGTCGTAATCCTGCTTTTTTTTATCGCAGGGCTTTCGATTAACTTGGTTCCTTACATGACTGGCCTCCTAACGAATGCGGTGACAACGATGCCTATTGACCCAAGACGGATCTGGTACATAGCGATACTTTTTATCGCCTGCAACGTGATACACTGGTTCTTCTGGCACGTCGCTGAGTACGTCTACTCTCGATACATCTTACGAGATCTCTTCCAATTCGATTCATGGGTCTTTCGACAGGTTATCAGCCGAGACTATGACTATTACGCAAACCGCTTCTCAGGAAAGATCTCAAGCTACCTTTCAAGTCTAGGAAGAGAGTTTCGAGAATTTGTTCAGCTCATCTTCTATGATTATCTCCAGCAGCTCATTTTTTTACCGGTTCTCCTTATCACGCTGTGGACAGTGAACGGAATTACGGCGAGCATCTTCACTATCAGCATCTTTATCATGTTGTATGTGGGCACAAAGACGTTACCGCCTGTCTTAAAACGCGAGGCCCGTGCGACAGAAAAATCGGGAGATGTCAGTGGAATTATCTTCGATGCATTTTCCAATTATGTAAGTGTTAAGGCCTTTAAAGCCGAGTACCACGAGGAGCGATTGCTTCGTGAGCGACTCTCTTCCTTTTCCGGAGCCGCAAGGGACTCTTATAATAGTAGCATGATCTTTTGGGGAACGCTTAGTACGATCGTTCGAGTGCTTGTATGGCCAATCACCACTGTTTTAAATGTCTATCTCTTTTTGCGCGGGGAGATCGGAATCGGTGAATTCTCAACCTTCCTTGCAAGCCTCATCCTTTATGCGAGCCTCATTTGGAATACGATCTTCCAGTTCTCCGATCTGAGCAAGCGCCTTACACGAGCGAACGAATCGTACTCCTACCTGTTTGAGGGCGCTAAATTTGATGCAGATCCAAGTTTTTCTGATATACCTCCAAAGCAAGAAGGGCCTCCAACTTTCGAATCATCTATTCAGATTCGTGATCTTGAGTTTTCATACCCAGACGCCCCAGATATTGCGGTCCTCAAGAAATTCTCGCTTTCTGTAAAGAAAGGAGAGAAGATCGGAATAGTTGGAAGAAGCGGCAGTGGAAAGACCACACTTATTAAACTCCTTCTCGGATACTACGAGGTAGAGCAGGGTTCTTTGTTGATCGATGGTGCCCCGATTGAGCGAGGACAGCTCGTGCAACTTTTTACGTATGTACCGCAAGATACTGCGCTGTTTGATCGAACACTACGAGAGAATATCGCCTACAACCTACCACCAGCATTAAGCACACAGGAACACTTAGAGGAGGCAGCTCGACGATCGTTTGCGAGTGAGTTTATAAATCAACTGCCAGAGAGGTTTGAAACCTCAGTTGGAGAGCGCGGTATTAAACTCTCCGCAGGTCAACGACAACGGATCGCCATCGCTCGAGCACTCATTCGCGAGAAGCCGATCATTATTCTCGATGAGGCAACAAGCGCGCTCGATAGTGAGAGCGAGGAGCGCATCAAAGAGGCATTTGAAAATCTCTGGCAGGGCAAGACTGTAATTGCCATCGCTCACCGAATCTCAACTTTACGAAATATGGATAGAATAATCGTCCTCTCAAAAGGAGCGATCGTTGAGAGCGGCTCGCACGATGAACTCCTCGCGCACGGGGGCATCTATAAGCATCTGTGGGACCGTCAGTCCGGCGCGATGATTGCGGCGGAATAGTGGCGGGACTCTCGCTCTGATTAATAGACTCAGTGGGCTTGGTTGGCCTATGTTGAGGATCAAATTATTTTAATTCTGGGGAGAGGCCGACGACAACACCAACATGACCATCAGCACCGCTGCCGACGCCCCAGGGGTGGCCGTCGTCGACGCCATCCGGATAAGACGCCGCAGAATCGGAAGAAGAGCCCCATTGGGTTCTAGCAACCTTACCCTCAAACACAGCGCTCTTGTCACGCTCAGTGCCTATATCTTCTTGCTTGTCCGGGAATCCTTTCGCTAATCTAAACATCCCCGCAACTGATCGAGTCACGTCATTCGGTACCTGAACGAGTCCATGCTCAGATAAAAGGACTTCCTGAGAGATACTTTCTTCGCCATTGCGAGTAATTGTTTCTGTCCTGTGTCGTACCGTAGAGTCATGTGTCAGCGATGAACATGATGAACATGTGAACACCACGTTACCGGATTTTTTGTAGTTCGAAAGAACGCCGTTCTGGGATAGGTAAACCTTGAAACCACTCGACGGTTAGTTCGGCATTGTCGGCATTGTCTCAAATCGTGCGTTCATCTCCGCGACAAGAGCTTCAAGTGTTTTCTGCGTCTGACCAGGCTTGACATCTTTTAGAGTTAACCGCTACTCATAGGCACTGTGGGTACCCAGCCGAGCCTCTAGCGTTCCGTGAGTAAGTTCGACGAGGGGCTGAAATTCATTAGTAAGTGCAGGCGCTGCGGGTAGAGCTGTGAGCGCGGGTTCTACTCCTCAGTTCATAAATATCCATATCTAAGAGCTGAGACATGGTAGCGTTGTTACGTGCGACGCGATGACATTTTATTATCAGCGGCGTACTTTGTGGATGGCGCATCAAAGAATCGGCGGACATGCTGTG
>CAZZLV010000284.1:0-3043 GCA_964655155.1 uncultured Bdellovibrionales bacterium | reverse complement strand
GTGCCCACACAAACTGCAGGCTCCAAATTCCTCCGCTGCGCCTCGGAATTTGCAAGTGCTTCCCAGCACTTTCTCGCCCGAATCTTGTACTTTCGTGCAATATTCGGGTTAGAGCAACAAATGGCTTAGTAGCGTTTCAACCTAAACTCGGCCGTTGGTTTAGCATACCGTTGGCGTTTAAACACTACCACTGTCAAGCCTATTTGACTCGGCGTAGATGGCTAGCAGCGGCGCGGGGAGTTTTTAAGCGCGGACGAACCTCGCGGCGCTCGAGTTCTGCTTGGCGCTCCTCTTGCGAAAGCACTAGGTGTAGAATATCTGGTGGTGTGGCCTCAGACCAGACGAACTCTTCACCACGAACTGATGATGCGCCCCAGATGCTACCCCACGGAATTTCACAGACGAAGTAATTCGGTCCGAATAGAAGCTCTGCAGTGATCTGATTTTCGTTCGTTGATAGCCGCCCCCTAAAGTAACGGCTGAGTCTGAGCGTGACTGAGCGGTTGTCCATTAAGTATTCAGGTATAGTAACGCCTGGAAAGTTGGGATTGATGTGTACCAGAACCTGCTCGTCATTTAATAGGCGGCTGATAGTTGTCGCTTGGTTTGCTGTGGCTCTACCTTCTGTGGTGATCATCGCTTATTACTTTCCCGTTTTTTAATCTAGTCACTGCCTTAAGCGCTGTATTGCAGGGGTGATCCGGAAACGTTTTGAAACTAGCTGCTCTGCAGTTCCTGATCACGTATCCTGTATAGATGCAGCCTAATTGAGAGAGGCTTCGGTTGGTTTTAAGGGCGATAAGTCGGCACTTATTGATTTCTAGTCGGCTCAAAAATAAATAGTCAATCCAGGCAGCTGGGGGAAATTTGGAATATCGTTATAGTTTTGGCTAATCGCGGAATCGAGTGGGTGCCAAATGACTGACGATGTGGCACAACCCGTTGTTTTCAGTGATGGATCACGTATTTCCGCGTCAAAGTGCGCGTGCACGTAAACGTGAACGCGGAGATGCGAATTATACCCACTCGATTCCACGAAGAGCCATAGTTTTTTAGGGGCAGGATCATTTGATCGCCGCGCTGACTTGCTATGCATGATCACAGTAACGTAGGCTCACAGAGTTGTGTTGGATAAATCGCAAAGCAACAGGGATCAGTTAAGATGAAGCATGAATCGCAGCCTTTAAAATCGGTTGGTAGTTACCAAAGATTACTGGTGATAGTTGCGTTGGCTGCAGCTCTGACGTTGCCCTGGCTCACGCGCCCCTTTCACACCCGTGGAGAGCCGCGAGAAGCGCTAGTCGCCCAGGCGATGCTCTCTACAGGTAACTGGATCTCTCCCCCAGCTTACGATCAGGCTGTGCCCTCGAAACCACCATTTTCTCACTGGTTGATCGCTCTGGCATCACTGCCTGAAGGCGAGGTGACCGAGACTACTGCAAGGCTGCCGTCAGCGCTCGCCGTGATCCTGTTTAGTGCGGCGTTTTTTATATTCCTTGAAGCGCGAGTTTCGCTTGGAATAGCGACGAGCACTGCGCTGGTGCTCCTGGCAAGTAGTGAGTGGTTTCGCAGTGCTTCTACCTGTCGTGTCGATACTCTGCTGGCAACGAGTATGGCGGGAGGTTTGCTCAGTCTCTTCTGCTGGTGGGAGCGCTCTTATCGGGGTATTCCTTGGCTAGCAATTTTCCTGATTGGATCTGCAGCACTTACCAAGGGGCCGGTTGGGGTTGTCTTGCCACTCGGGCTCTTTGGTTTATTTTGCTGGGCTCGAGCGGCCTTTAGTTATAGGGCTCTAACCGGCATCGTGTTGCGATCGCTGATGATCGGTGTGCCAGTGGTAGCGATCGCCTCGGTGTGGTACGTGCTGGGCTACCTGGAGCGAGGTGATGCTTTCGTAGATAAGATCCGTTATGAAAACTTAGAGCGTTTTACCAGCTCGATGGCCGATGAGCCGCATAAGCACTCAAGTGGATACCTTTTGGGGATGCTTGCTCTAGGGATTATGCCGTGGTCACTCTGTTTTTTAGCTGGATGCTCGCTGACTAGGCTTCGCAACGGGCGGAGGCAGAGTGATAGCGGAATTAAACGACGCTTTTTTGGGCTTGGGTCGTGGTGGATAAAGCAGGAGCCGTTCTATCAGTTTTCGTGGATTGTAGCGCTCGGCATAGTGCTGTTTTTCTGCGTTCCCTCAAGTAAACGGAGCGTCTATCTTTTGCCAGCCTATCCCTTTATCGCATTTTTGTTAGAGCATGAGTTAAGGCGTTTTGCAGATGAGCGTGGGTTGATATTCATCTGGATCGAGCGCACTATCATCCTGTTTCTGATCTTACTTGCGGTTGCGACGCTAGTCTTATTGTGTACGCCGGTTGGAGGAGTAGGCCTTAAATTAGGTGCTCTAGGAGCAAGTATGACCACTACAAAGGTGCTCTCGGCAGGAGCTATAGTGACTCTGCTTGGTGTGGTACTGCGTGAAACACTTAGGGAACTATGGGCCGAGCGTTGTGCAAAATTAGCAATTATAGTTGTAGCGGCAGTGGCGCTAATCAGCTTTTTTAGCTACGACGGGATCGCCTGGCAGATGTCGCCAAAGAGCTGGGTCTATGGTGAGCAGTTACAAAGAGCCCTAAAAGTTCAACCACCTCCAAGACTATTTTCCTACGGTAGTGAAGCCTACGGGGCGAGCTTCTATCTTAAGCGGAAATTCTCTCGAGCCACCCCGGGAGGAGTTACTAAGGGGTCTTTGGTATTTCTTGAGGAGCGCAAGCGAGCAGAGTTTGAATCACGCATAGCTGATCAAGTAGAGGAAGTGGCACGATACTCTTCCGGGCTTGAATCACGCAAGCACGATGTCGTAGTTTTAAGAGTTATTGGTGCGCACCATGACGGTGCCAAGGTGAGCACCGAAAATTCAAAAGCCGCAGTGATTTTAGCCAGATGAGCCGTTTGCGGGCACGCAACTGTCGAATTTATAGCGTTTTTCAAAAGTCAGTAGCGATATAACGGCTTTTAGAAAACGCTATCGATTCGCGGATGCGAATCAAAA
>CAZZLV010000283.1:0-3086 GCA_964655155.1 uncultured Bdellovibrionales bacterium | reverse complement strand
GTGATTTTAGTCATATGCGCCATTTTCAGACCCGCAACTGCCGAATTTAGGATTAGCGATTAACGGATGCTATAGATAGGGATGGTATGAAGAAGAAGAAGGATATAAAAGCGGAAGATACAGCTACGGGAGCTAGTGCTAGTACAGGGTTTTCTCATCAGATCGCCACACGTGCTGACCTATTAGCATTTGTATCAGATGTGCGCGATAAATTATTAAAAGATGATGCCGCGCCGATATTCGCTATGGCGGCTATGCAGCAGGTTATGAACCTCGATGCGATCTATGACCTGCTTGATAAGGAGATTAAAGAGATCCTGCAAGAGATCTGGGTCAAGCTATCGCAGCAGGGCTTTCACTTGAGGAAGCCGCCGCTCCTGTTTGGGGATGGAGAGGCAGTGGGGGCGTAGTACGCACAGAGTGAGTTGATCGTGTCGGGGTGGCCTCTGTTGGGGCGGCAAGGTTGGCTTTGAGCTCAAGCTGCCACCCTATAAACGGCAGTTGCGCCATTTTCAGACCCGCAACTGCCGAATTTAGGTTTAGCCATCTGCACCATTTTTATACTCCTTAACTGCCGAATTGAGGATAATACTCAAGCCGCTCATAAGCTCTAGCGAGAGAGCTCGTCATGAATGTATCTTTGCCCTATGTATCGGCTAAAAACCAAATTTTGGGTGTGTATACTAGCCACCCTCGGTGCAGCGATATCTGCGCTGGCGCTCTACGAACACGTAGTCTATCGCTATGGACTAGCTACTGGGCCGAGCTTCTGCAACATCTCTCAACACATCAACTGCGAGGCGGTGAATGCTAGTGAATGGTCGGTTTTCTTGGGATTGCCGATAGCTTCTTACGGACTATTCTTTTACGGAGCGGTGCTCGGGTTGTCCTGGTTTAGTGGGCCCCACCGCCGCCTTGATGCTTCCAAGGCTAATCAGGTCGTATTCGTTGGCGCGCTAGTAGGATCACTAGTATCGGTTCTGCTTCTCTCGATCTCTGAGTTGATTATCGGTGCTTTGTGTCTGTTATGTTTGGTACTTTACTTGGTAACGTTTTTTATGCTTGCCGTTACTTGGTGGGGCGCAGCAGCGGGCTTTCGCGCAACTTTGAGCGGCGGACTGCGAGAGCTCTTAAGTTTTCTAGCCGGTATAATTCGTTTTGAGCAAGCAAAGCTAGCTGGGTTGATTGGCCTTCTTTTATGGGCAACTGTTGCAGTATCAGCGCCAGCTGCGACCTACGAGGTGGCAAGAATTTTTAACCGCAAGGGAGGGGCTGCCGGTGCGCACACAGATAGTGTTGATAGCGATCCTGTGGCAGCGTGGAGCAAGGCTCAGGTTGAGCAGATTCCGCTGGAGATTAATTCCGGTGCCTTCGGTGACTATGCCAAAGGTGTGCAAGGGGCTCCGATACAGATAGTTGAGTTTGCTGATTTTGAGTGCGCTGGGTGTAGGATAATGTACACGGCGATGCAGGAGCTGCTCTCAAAGTACGAGGGAAAATATCATTTCGTATTTAAGAATTACCCACTCGATTCGGCGTGTAATCCGGCGATCGCCAGGAAGTTCCATCAAAACTCGTGTTTTGCGGCGTACTTTGTCAGGTGCGCCGGAGAGCAGGGGCGTTTCTGGCAGGCTCTCGACTACGCTTTTACAGACTCGGTGCTTGAGCGTGATGTAGCGCTTGGTGAGGCGCTTGATCAAGTGCAGGTGCAGAGTGTGCGCGATGCGATGCTATCTGATGGCTCAGCAACCCTTGGTTTAGATCCAGCAGCGCTAAGGGAGTGTGTTGTATCGGAGCGCTATCTAGCGCGCATTCGAGATGAGGTGGCGCAGGGTAATAATTTGCGACTGCAATCAACGCCATCGATCTGGGTGAATGGTAGAAAGGTAGAACGGCCAACACCGGAGGCACTCGATCGTATCTTTGCGGCGCTAGTGGTAGAGCATGAACTGCGTACCGGCTCTAATCTCGTGGCGAGTACCCCTTAGTAGTCGGAGTTAGCGAGTAGTGTATATGGAGCAACGCCCCGCTGTCTTTATTCACATAGTCACTTGGAATAGCGCGGAGACGATCGAAGCATGTCTTAAGCGTGCCACAGAGCAGCAAGGATTTTTGCTGGGTGAGAGTCTATTTGTGCGGGTAACGGACAACGGGTCTAAGGACAACACCACGACGCTTGTCGAAAGGTTTCTGCGACCGGGGGTTACATTAGTGGTAAATCACCATAATCTGGGGTTTAGTGGTGCGCACAATCAAGGAGTCGCCGAATTTCTGGGGCGTGGCTGTGCGGCACTACTGGTGCTCAATCCTGATGTGGGTTTAGAGCCTACCTGCTTGCAGAAGATGTTTGAGGGTTTTGAGCGCGGCGCACGTGTGGGGCTTGTTACGCCGAAGTTGTTACGCGCATTGCCCTCTCTTGAGCCGATCTATCCGCATGTTCTGGATGCTGCTGGGATGGTGCTCTCTACGTCTTGCCGACACTTTGATCGTGGTGCAGGCCAGTGGGATCGTGGTGAGTTCGACGCAGCAGAGCTAGTGTTTGGTGCCACGGGAGCGTGTGTACTAATATCGCGCGAGTGTGTAAATCAACTCTGCATCCCTAAAACTGTCTCAGATGCAGAGGTGCATCAGATCTATCCACAGCTTCAAGATGGATGGAGTGAGCGCCCGCAGCTTTTTGACGAGGCGTTCTTCGCTTACCGCGAAGATGCGGATTTGTCATGGCGTGCAAAGCGCTTGGGGTGGCAGTGTTGGTATGAGCCGAGCGCTATCGGTAATCATGTAAGGGTAGTCACTCCGGAGCGTCGCAAGGGGCTTCCGGCAGAGCTAAACAGCTACAGTGTGCGTAATCGCTTTCTTTTGCAGTTAAACAACTGGAGTTGGCGCGAGGGACTAGTGTCGTTTATCCTTGGGATAATCGCGCGCAATATCGTGGTTATACTAGGTGTATACCTGTCAGAGCGCAGCTCGATTCCAGCTCTGCAGCAGGCTAGGCGTCTAGCAAAGAGGGCGTGGCAGATACGGCGTCAGTTTTAGCCCGAATATTGCACGAAAGTGTAAGATTCGGGCAAGATTAGGGCAAGATT
>CAZZLV010000282.1:0-3090 GCA_964655155.1 uncultured Bdellovibrionales bacterium | reverse complement strand
GGTGCTTTTAGCCACCTGCACCATTTTCGTTCTCCTTAACTGCCGAATTTAGGGTAAAGGGGCCGGCTTCAAGTACAGGTGGAAGGGCGTCGCAGTTCTCTCTATCTCTAAGAGGCCAAAAATGTGCGGAAGTTACAGGGATAATTAAGTTAAACTTCATCTCCGCGCACATTTTTATCCCTTGCTCAACCTTCAACGTCGCTAGGAAGATAGCGGAAGAACGGCGCTGCCCTAGCCAACTGCTGCCGCAGGCTCGTGAGAGTTATCTGCCACCGCTGTTCCGCGCTGACTGTACTCGCTACGTTAGGCAATAGTATCTGAACACCAAACCCACTTGATGGGTGACTGTAAAATTCGATATAACCCTGGTGCCCGCCGTTAATGACTTGTTTCGCTATAGCCAATCCGATGCCGGTACCACCGCCGATGCTGGCTCCTCTATCGCAGAGCATGTGGAGCAGGGCAGTAGGCGGCACTAACTGACTCCACACCTCATCGAGGAGTAACTCTTCTACGCCATGCAGTGGCATACCCTTGTTCAATTTATTTCGAGCTCGATCGGTGAAATATTTTCGTAGGGTGTCATATGATACGCCGATAGAATCATCTCTCACGAATATCGATGTGCATTTTTCATCCGGTGATGACACGATCTCGATATCTACCGAGGGTAGCGCTTGCTTGGTGGAACGGGCGAGCTTGATCGGGTTCTTTATCAGGTTGTAGAGTACGAGTCCAAGAGCATTCGGATCTACAAAGAGCTGCGTGTCAGGTTTAACCCGAAGCGAAATATTTTTACCATTACAATTTTGTGCCGGTGAATAGATCATGCTTCCGTTCAAATAGACCCTATGCTTGAAGCTGAGCGCGTTAGCGAGAGCTGGGATGACGCAAATTAGCGCCGCATTGTGGGGTGCTATCTCATATGTGCCGGTAGCGATGGATTTTGTACCCGCTACGACTTGCTTTAGGAATGGAGCCTCGATATCGAGGGCGTGGCGCAGATTGTTACTCGGCGAGACTTCGCTTTGACTAGCAACCCGTACCGCACGATCCATAGTAAAGCGCAGATTGGTCATATGGTTGAGAGCGTCATGCCCAAGATTCTCTCCTATTACCGAGAGTGCGCCAGGTCGTCCTTTTGTCGCATTGGCAATCTCGAGAACGCATCTGATATGGCCTATAATCAGACGTACCGAGGCTAAATGCTGCCCAAGCGCAGCGCTTGTATAACCTATATTAGCTAGCTGATCTGATGAGGGGAGTGAGTCTAAACGCTCGACGGCGGCAGCTAACATTGCGATCGGGAACTGAGTTGCGAATTCGCTCCATTTGTTATCATCTAGCTGGCTAGCTTCATCAATGAGCGCCTTGACCCTTTCGTCATAGGTCTGGCCATGTTGATTGGGTATCGACGCCCCCGCAGACTCCACACATTTATCCCCAACAGCGCCAAGCGCTCTTTCTATCAGGGCCTTGACTTCAGGTGAGGCATAGCTTGAATTAGCAGGTTTGATCAGTGGCTCGCCCGCAGTTGAACAAAACCGGTCTGCATTACAATCGAACGCGGGGCCAAAAAGCGACAGTATTTGTCGCTGCAATTGCTCTAACATCATGCCGCTCTCAAAACACCCGAACAGGATTACGTTGCCACGGCAAACTATTGCGTTTTCCAAAAGTCATTAGCGATATAACGGCTCTTGGAAAACGCTATCGATTCGCGGACGCGAATCAAAACAACAACCTATAGTGATTTACGGCAAAAGCCTCGCCAGTTTACCTGGCAACGATCTTTGCAGATCTCTATAGGCTATTCAAGTCGACGATTCTAAGAATGACTAATACGGCCTAATAAGGCTCGATGACGCCCCGATGTTTTTGCTCTCCTTAACTGCTAAATTTAGGTTAATTAAAGTTAAACCGGCTAAATGCGATTCCCTGAACTGCTCCATCGCTATCGAAGTAGTATTTACTAATAGCTCCATCATTAATAGGGCCCATACGCAAAAACTGATCTAGTGGCATTCGCTGTTTATTAGCTTCACCGATAAGCCTGAGAGCCTCGAATGCAAGCAGAGCAATCGGTTGACTAATCATAAACTCACCATAACGCTCTTTGTAGCGTTTGATAAATTCCTCTCCTCGATTACTCGCCAAGCTATAGCTCGTCGTAAGGTCAGCATAGGTCACCCGGTGCAGCCCATTAGGGAAAGCCTTCTGAACAGTTGATGATCCGGGAAAATAGAGGCCAAAGATCGGCATCTCCTGATCAATTGTCCTAAGCTGACGATACGCTGCGATAAATCCATCATCTCCGGCAACATTTAACAGCATTGAATCGCAGCCGCGCCTGCTTAGTCTAAGAAGTGCGGTTCTAAAGTCTCTGTCACCGGAGTTGACACTCTCTTTGGCGATTTTAAAATTGCTGCCGCCACTCAATCTGCCAAGATTCGACACCCCGACATCTTGCCACTTACGCTCGACCGCTCGCTCGATAAGAGTTGAGTAGGCCTCAGTTTCGGTCATTACACACAGGCGCGGCCCATGCTTAGCCATCTCTGGAATAATTGGCTCAAGAGCATCCTGGTCAGCCGGGAATATGCGAAAAATCTTTTTACCGATTCCGATCTGATCCCCAGTGGTTGCGCCAACTGTGAGCACCGGAATCTCTGCTCGGTTGAGAATCGGTGCTGCCGGGAGGAGCGCATTGTTGCAATATATTCCTGAGATAACATCAACTTTGGTGATATCGATCAGTTTTTTATTGGCGCTTATGCTCTTTGCTCCGTCACAACCGTCGTCTTCAAAAACAAGCTCAACATCGGTGAGTCTGAGGATCTCTTTACCAAGCTCAAAGCCGCGGCGAATATCTTGAGCAGCCGCTGCATTGGCTCCAGTAAACGGGAGCGGAATGCCGATCTTAAGTGGATCGCATCTTGCTCGTGTTGCTGAACAGCATATAGACGTGCAGGTCAGTAGTAGGACTAGAAAGAGGGGTTGGGGTTTAATTAACATCGCTGAAGCTCTCAGGGAAAGTTCGTCATTTATTGAAACCTTTGCAATTAGCCCGTATTTTTCACGAAGCTCGCT
>CAZZLV010000281.1:0-3112 GCA_964655155.1 uncultured Bdellovibrionales bacterium | reverse complement strand
GGGTTATGACCCATCAGCAGCCATCGGCACCCACTCGATTCCGCGATGAGCCAAAACAATAATCCCAATTCGGCAGTTGCGCCATTTTAGTCCACCTTAACTGCTCTTTTTAGGATAATCACGCTAAATGCGTCTTCTAATCATCCCCACTAATCCGGTCAGGATCTTAAGTTCGCGTGTTGTAACTCTCCCACGACGGGTTAGGTTTACAACTAGGTCACGAATATGAGCTGGAGAGTTATCATTTAAGAATCCAGCGCGCTCTGCAACCTCAAGAACCATCGCTGTAAATGGCTCAAGCTGAGCACTTGCCGGCCACTCGCGTTGACTCTCTCCTACATGCCCTCCGGCCCTCATGCGGATAGCATACAGCGCAAGCAATACCGACTGAGCTAAATTGTATGAACGGTTAGAGACTGCTGATGGAATTCTAACCAGATATTCGCACAGCGGAAAGTGCTCGCGCCTCAAACCGTTCTCCTCAGACCCAAAAACTAGAGCAATACGGCGATTATGATTTGTATCTAGCCGCTGCACCCACTCCTCAAGTAACAGCTGCGGAACTCGGTGGCGGCCACTATCAGATGCGAAGCCAACTACTTCGTGGCAGTCTGCTACCGCCTCATCGAGCGCTGCATACCGTTTACCACTCATAACAAGATCTCGTCCCCAGCAAGCAACCCCCTGCGCCAACGTAAGATCAAACACTGCCGGATTAACCAGCCTGATCTCAGTAGTTGCTAAGTTGCTCATTGCTCGGGCTACTGCGCCTACATTACGCGGATCACTAACTTCAACCAGCACAACAACTAAACTGGGCCCTTTGCCAGGAGAGATATCACCAAATGCTGGGGTTGTGCGTGATTCGGGCACAAGAAAGCTAGTCCTAAACCTAAATTCGGCAGGCCAGGCTAAAGCATGCACGACGGAATGTAAACAGAAGCGTAAGCAAGATAGGGGATAGATAATGAGCCGAAGAATCTCTCTCTCTCCCCTAGCGAATATGCAGATCCTCCTTAGTCGGAATATTGCTTGAAAGTGCAAGATTCGGGCGAGCAAGTGCAAGGAAGCACTTGCAAATTCCGAAGCGCAGCGGAGGAATTTGGATTTTTCACGGCGAGCGCAGCGAGCTTCGTGAAAAATACGGACTAGTTCCCGAAGCCCTTGCTCAACAGCTGACTTTCACGCATGATCCGCAGCACATATGAAAGCAAACAAGAGATTATCGTGGCCCATTCTGGGTAAACATTCGCAGAAAGAGTTTCTGACTAAGTATTGGCAGAAGAAACCCTTGCTAATGAAAGGCGCGCTTAAGCCGTTCCCCGATCTAATCTCCCCCGATGAAGTTGCTGGTCTTAGCTGCGATCCCCGGGTTGAGTCGCGGCTGATCCTTGAAAAGGGCGGCAAAACCCCTTGGGAGCTGCGCCGTGGCCCATTTAAGCCCAGCATGTTTAGCAAACTACCAAAGACCCACTGGACGATCCTGGTTAATGGAGTTGATCGCTTTGTACCCTCGGTTAATGCATTACTCGATGACTTTTCGTTCATTCCGTTCTGGCGCATCGATGATGTAATGATTAGCGTGGCCTACGATAAGGGCAACGTTGGTGCCCATGTCGATAATTACGATGTGTTTCTTGTTCAAGCGCACGGAACACGCGAGTGGCTGATCGAAGACCGCCCCAGAGTTGAGGATGATTTTGTGCCGAATCTGCCGATCCGCTTGCTTAAGAGATTTAAGCCCACTCACCGTTGGCTGCTTGAGCCTGGAGACATACTCTACCTACCTCCACGATTTCCACACCACGGCATCGCTCGCGGAGATATGTGCATGACAGTCTCGGTTGGTTTTCGTGCTCCCTCAGTTCATGAGATCATAAACGGCATAGTTACCGATGCCCTGTCTAATACCGATGATACTCTGCGCTACTGTGATCCGGAATTGCTGCCGCAAGCTCCTGGCGAGATCACATCTGCCGCTATCAAGAAGTTTAAGGGCTATATAACCGAGCACCTTGCTAGCTCCGAACGGATTGAATCATGGCTTGGTAGGTATGTGACTGAAAGCTATTGTGATGTAGAGTTCCAGCAAAGAAAAAAAACTCCTAATCCTCGGCAGATCCGACAGGCAATCGCTGCTGGGGGAACAATTATTCGAACTGAAGGGGCGCGCTGTGCCTACGTAAAAGGAGCGAAACGTGGCGAGATACGCTTTTATGCCAATGGCGAGCGTTTCGATCTTGCTGCCACCGCAGCCGATCTAGCAATTGAGGTCGCCAATAGAGTTATTATCCCTGCTGATCGCGCCAGGCCGTTAATTCAGAGTGCAGCAGCTCTAAACTTATTAAGCAGCCTGATCAGGCGCGGATTGGTCGTTGTTGAGTAAGCTATCTGTTTTATTTGCAGTAGAGAGATCCTTAACTACAGACATCGCGTTTTGCTCCTGGTTATTTGAAGGCTTCTCAAGCAATGAAAGAAATAAACGCAGCTTGATCTCCTCTAATCCTATTCCACTTCCAACTGCTACAGACCGCTCCGCTTGTAGCTTATAGTACTCTGCCTCTATCATCTGGCGGTATTGCTCTGCTGAGGTAACCTTCTCCCATCCTGGTAATTTCATAATAGTTGCCTCATATATCTATAGTGATTAGCAAAATTCCGTGTCAGTAAAACTGGCAAGGCTTTTGCCGTAAATCACTTTAGGGTGTTGTTTTGATTCGCGTCCGCTAATCGATAGTGTTTTCCAAAAGCCGAAGTTATTTTAACCAGATGCGCCATTTTAGGGCCCGCAACTGCTTTTTTAGGTTTATTCCTGCCTCATCATTTATTTAACGAATGGCCTAAAGGTGTTCAGGCCAAGCTCTGTTAGGTAGCATACATTCATGACAGATGGCGGATATGAGCAGAGTTAGACTGCGAGAGGCAAAACACTGCCAGGGTGTAATTGCACTTGAGATATCAAGCTCGCCAGTCCACTTTTGGAGCCGCAACTAAGGAACACCTACTTGTGAGTATGGCGCTACCCATATTCGGGGCCTCATACTACTTCGGCGCATGTAGCGACTTATCACTTTTGTGCGAGGCTTATGATCTCAGCACTCACTCTGAGGTT
>CAZZLV010000280.1:0-3127 GCA_964655155.1 uncultured Bdellovibrionales bacterium | reverse complement strand
GCTTCTATGCAACAACCTCAGACAATCACACCGCAGGAAGCCCAACAACAACAATCCACTACACTATTCCTCGACGTTCGCACGCCAGCCGAATACCAGGAGCTACACATTCAGGGTGCTGTATTGCACCCCTTGAGCGATCTCAATCCTAGCAGGGTAGAGCAGCTAGCTGCAGGTAAGCGCAGCTGTATCGTTGTTTGCCGGTCAGGTGGTCGAGCTCGACAGGCCAGTGAAAAGCTAATCGCCAGCGGTATCCCCAACGTTATTGTACTCGAAGGTGGTGTAACAGCCTGGGACAGCGCAGGACTCCCCGTTGTGCGTGGTAAAAAAACTATCTCTCTTGAACGACAGGTACGCATCGCAGCTGGGGCACTAGTCTTCTTCGGCGCACTTCTGGGCTACTTCGTCAATCCCGCATGGGTCGCCCTATCTGCTTTTGTCGGCGCCGGACTGGTATTTGCTGGTATCACCGATACCTGTGGTATGGGGCTTCTGCTGGCAAAGATGCCGTGGAATACAAGGCATAACGCCGCGCACAGTGAAAAGCATAATCCTAAATTCGGCAGTTGCGGGTCTTAAAATGGCGCATCTGGCTAAAATCACCTCGTCTTTTGAATTTTCGTTGCTCACCCTGACGGTGCCAGGGTTCAAGCCTTAAGAAAAGTTCAAAATACTTCGTGCTTTTAGCCATCTGCACCATTTTCATCCGCCTTAACTGCTGAATTTAGGTTGAAAAACGCTATAGCTGCAAGATGTAGGTCGATCTGACGGGGAGAGTAAAAAGCTGCTCCCTGTTGAGCTTCCTACCTCGGAACGACCAGGTGATTCCGAATAGCGTGTACTCCCGGCAGCGCACTGACTACCTCGGATACTCTCAGACTCTCTGATTGTGATCGCACGCGGCCCCTGATTACTACAAGACCCTCAGATTGCACGCTCACACTGAGGTGGCTAGCGTCAATCCGATCGTGACGTCCCAAACGTAGCTCAATAAGCGCTTTGAGATCGTCCGGCAAGCTATCAACACCCAACTCCTCTTGGCCGTCCTGTTGCAAGACCTGGGCTATAGCCTCTGACTCAGCCTCTCCTGCGGCCTCCGCCTCAAACTCATCCTCAAACTCATCCCCAACCTCTTCCTCAATCTCGCCCTCCTCACTAAAATCTTCAACACTCTCAACTGCCGCCTGTGTTGGTTCAACAAGCTCAGCCCCTGGCAACAAAAAATCAGCCGCCTCAATGCTCCATTCCTCGGCAGCGCCACCCTCAATGCCAAACTCATCAACCCCACGCAGTCCGCCTATCCTGCTGCCGGAATCAGGCTGATCGCTGCAGTCAGCAACAGGCACATCATGCGCCAATCCGAGATCCTGTAGCGTATTACTTTGACGTCCTTCGCTCGTGCGGCACTTCTTCATACTCTCTCTCCCTAGTAGAGCCATATCTCGGCAAACCTAACCGAATAAAGTGTATAGTTAGATTGAAAGAGAGATAATGATCACCATTAGGTACCATCAAACAAACCCTGCGCGTGGACGCGCTCAAAATTGACACAATCTATTGAGATGGCACCTGACGAAATGCAAAGCAAACCCCAGAATTTTAAATTTTCGTCTGACTAACATCTTCTGATGTTTTGTGTCTTCTAATCCGCCCTAATCTTGCACTTTCGTGCAATATTCGGGCTAAGACGCTACTTGGCTACAGATAAACTGTATTTCGCAAAAAAGTTCTCAACGCTACACTATCGGCATGAATCACAATTTTAAGCAGAGATTAAAAAGAGCCATCGCTATACTCAGCCGCACTCCGGGCTCACACGCTTTAATTGTATCGAGCAATCCCGCTGTTACTCGCTCAGCAGATCAACACTACCCGTATCGGGCCAACAGCGATCTCTTCTACCTAACTGGTTCTAGCGCACCTGATGTGACGCTAGTGGTGAGAAATAGCGCCTCTCCAAAGGTTGTGCTGGTAGTACCAGTAGAAGATCCTGTTAAAGTGGTCTGGAATGGAGCGCCACAATCAATTACACCTACCGCTAAAGCGATCGGCGCCACAGTGGTTCGCAGTAAAGATCCACGAGGGTCAGTTTATGAACTATTACGAGGCATCGACTCTGTATTCACTCAAACACTCCCGGGCACTTTAAGTAACACGATTCGGCTCGAGCTTGCTAAGCAGTTCGGTGAAACGACAAACAGGTCTCCTTCCGCAGTTGCTAATGCTGACACCATCACCTCTGAGCAAAGACTGATAAAAAGCCGATCAGAGATCGCAGCCATTAAACGTGCGGCAGCTCTCACGAGCGAAGTTTTTTATGCTATAGCCCCTCTGCTAACCCCTGGAACAACAGAACGCGAGATCGCTACCTTGATAGATTGCTATTATCGCATGAACGGCGGACTGCCGTCATTTGCTCCGATCGTAGCAGCAGGAAGATCTGCTGCCACACTGCACTATACCGGGCTAACGCGCACTCTGAGAAAAGGCGACCTGTTATTGATTGACACCGGCGTTGAGCTCGACATGTACTCATCAGACATTACCCGCACCATACCGATCGGTTCGATCTCTACCGCTCAAACGATCCTGTACGAAGCGGTTCTCTCAGCACAACGAGAGGCATGCAGAAAAGTAAAGCACAACGTCCTGATTAGAGATATCTATCTTGCAGCCGCCAAGGAGATCACCATTGGGTTAAAGGAAACCGGAGTGCTAAAAGGCAATATATCCTCACTTCTTAAGAAACAGGCCTTTAAGCCGTATTTTCCGCACGGTATCGGTCATAGCCTCGGGATCGACGTGCACGACGTAGGTGGGTTACGCGGCAATCAGGAAGCGCGGCTTCGCGATGGCATGGTATTTACTATCGAGCCGGGGATATACCTATCAAAACCAACTAAACATCTTCCAGCGTTAGGAATTCGGATCGAAGATGACATCGTTGTCACTAGGAACGGATGCACCGTTCTAACAGAGGATGCATTTCCAAAGGAGCTTGGAGAGGTAGCAGGATTGCTTGGGCGCTAGTCGCTATTATCCTAAAAACGGTAGTGAGGGAGGATAAAACAGTTTAGGCTCTTCGTGGAATCGAGTGGGTAGAATTGGCGTTTCCGGACGTGAACAT
>CAZZLV010000279.1:0-3154 GCA_964655155.1 uncultured Bdellovibrionales bacterium | reverse complement strand
CCATAGTTCTAATGGAGCGGGGAGTGATGAAGCAGAATGAGGATGCTCAGGAGAGAGAGGCCGAGGATAAGATCGAGCAACCAGAGTCACAAGCCGCTGCCGAGGCTCAACAAGTTGCCGAGGCTCAACAAGTTGCCGAGGAGCAAGTGACCCCGAGACGAGCTTTAGCCGATGTCGAGCGAACGGCGCTTCTGCAAGCTTTGCTTCTAGCTCATGGGGATCCTCTATCAATCCAACGAATTCAAGATGTCATGGGGCTAGCCCGCAGCGAGGTGCTTGAGAGTGCTGACCGTCTGCAGGCCGCATTGGCTAGCGATGCGTGCGGCATCGAGTTGGTTGTTGTAGCTGAGAAGTTGCAGCTTCGAACTAAGGCTGCCTATGCTGATTACGTCAGGCAGCTTATGGCGGTAAAGCCACGCAAGTTATCGCAGGCGGCTCTTGAGACCCTCTCAGTGATAGCTTATCAACAGCCGGTGGTTAAAAGCGAGATAGATAAGATTAGAGGGGTTGATGTGGCGCCAACCCTTAAGACCTTACTGGAGCGCAAACTCGTAAAGATCCTGGGCTATCAGGCATCAGTTGGTCAGCCAGCTTTGTACGGAACTACCGAGGATTTTCTGCAGGTATTTGGTCTCGCGGCGCTCTCTGAGTTACCAGCACTGCAGGATCTTAAGGCGCTGGTTAAAGAGCCGGGCGAGGCGCAAGCAGCGAGTGCGGAGGAGGAGCCGGTGGATCAAGACCAGGACGAGTCGCAGCCTGAGGTGCCCTACCAGGAGCAGGCCGAGGGATCGCAGGCCTAAAGTTAGGTCGGCTGGTTAATATGTGATTAGTAGATCGTTAATAGGGGTGTATGGCGAGCGTTCGGCTTCAAAAATTTCTTGCTGAGTGTGGTATCGGTTCGCGTCGCAAGATGGAGCAATTCATTACCGAAGGTCGCGTTCGGATTAATGGCCAGATGGTGACAGAGCTCGGCCGCAAGATCGATCCTGATACCGACAAGGTCGAGGTAAATCGTAAGCGGGTGCACGCGGCTCCCAAGGGCATTATGCTACTCAACAAGCCACGTGGGGTCGTTTCTACTCTCAGTGATCCTGAGGGACGGCGTTGTGTCGCTGACTTCCTGACCAAACACTACCGTTCATATTTTCCCGTTGGTCGCCTTGATTGGGACTCGACTGGATTGATGGTGCTTACCAACGACGGTGATGTTGCAGAGCGTTTGATGCATCCCCGTTTCGGTTTTGAACGGGTCTACCATGCCCGAGTTGAGGGGGCCGTGACAGTTGCTCTACTGAGCAAACTAGAGCAGGGCGTAAAGCTCTCGGATGGGGTGGTAAAGGCCACCGGCAGTATTCTTAGAAATGATGATGCCTCATCGTGGGTTGAGGTCAGGATTCGCGAGGGCCGCAATCGTGTCGTGCGCCGAGTGTTTGAAAAGCTCGGTCACCCGGTGATGAAGCTTAAGCGCATAGTCTATGGGCCATTTAAGTTAGGACGTTTGCAGGTTGGAGAGGTTAGGGTGCTGACTCGCAAGGAGTACGAGGAGGCGCGGATGAAGGTTTTACGCGCCAAGCAGGAAACCGGCGTTGAGGTAGCGGAGCGGCAGATCGATAGGCAGAGTGATCGACCTAGAAATAAGCGTGCGCCTCTTGTCGAGGGAGCCAATCGAAGGGGTGTTCCTGGTCGCCTAGCTAGGGGCAGATCAGCTGGTGCCAAGCGTCGGCGGCGCCGATTGCCTTAGTGATTTAGCCGTTGTAGCCTCGTGCCATATGAGCACAGCATCGGTTGATCATGTTGATTACGACACCCTTGATTGGGCCAAGAACCGTTTTATTGAGGCAGCGCGCAGCACGACTCGCTTTGCAGAGCGTTTCGGATACATCCCCGAGGAGAATTTCGGTGCAAGCGCCAATATCTTTACGCTGCAGCTCCCGCCGCAGCTTCAGGATGGCCTCTCACTTTCGCTTGTTCCAGAGGGATTGGGTACCGCTGACGATGCGCGTCCTGAGGATCTCTCAAGCGCTGAGCTGCTTGAGTTCTGGCGTAATATCGGCACTAAGACGGTCTCGGTGATGACAAACGACGCTGCATCTAGTGGCTTGCAGAGTATCGTTATCGGCCTTTATCTCCCCTCAAGCACTCCGGAGTTGGTTTTCACACCTGAGTTTATGCAGGGATTTCTCGATGGCTTTGTTGCTGGCTGCAAGGAGGTCGGGTGTGTTTATCTATCGGGAGAGACCCCACAACTTAAAACTAAGATCGTTGCCGGCAAGCTTGATATCGCTGGTGCAGTGTTTGCAATCGCTCCGCCGGGACAGGCCCGGATAGGTTCAGTTAAGACCCTTGGCGCAGGTGACCAGATCGTTCTGATCGAGAGCTCTGGCCCTCATGAGAACGGCTTTACATCACTACGTGATCTAGCAGGTCGTTTGCAACGTGGATATAGAACCAGTATTGGCTACAACGGGATTGAGTACTGGAGAGCAATTAACGCACCTTCGCGGTTGTATACACCGGTAATTCAGGATCTCTTACAGCAAGGTGTGCCGCTAACCAACGTGGAGAATATTACCGGACACGGTTGGCAGAAGATTATGCGGTCTAAGAGCTCTCTACGCTACAGAATCACTGCCTTTCCAGAGATCTTGCCGATCTTTAAATTCGTGCGCGAGCAGCTTGATATCTCGTATGAACAGCTCTTTACTATCTTTAACTGCGGCTCCGGCATGGCGGTGTTTGTTCCGGATGAGTCCAGTGCGAGGCAGGTTGTTGCCACTTGTCAGGCGCGTGGATTACGGGCTGTGCACGCGGGAGTAGTCGAGGCTGCGCCAAACCGAGAGGTGGTTATCGAGCCCCTTGGGATCTCACTTTCTGGGGAGCAGTTTGCGCTTGGTAAATGACACATTCTGGTAGATGGTTGTAGCGCGGCGGCTTGTTGGTACGCGTGCTAAGACGGCACCTGAAATAATTGTCGTCTTAATAAAGGCGCCAGTGATCCTTGCTCTGATTGGGTTTTACGTGTATGCTACCAAAGTTGGCTGTAAAATTACTTAGAAGCAGCAACGTTCTTGTTGCGGGGTAGAGCAGCCCGGTTAGCTCGTCAGGCTCATAACCTGGAGGTCGTGGGTTCAAATCCCACCCCCGCTTCCATTAT